>JAQULA010000038.1 GCA_028718845.1 Candidatus Omnitrophota bacterium | reverse complement strand
AATCAAATTTACCGCGGTACGCGGACTGGAGGGGATCAAGGAAGCGGTGGTTCCGGTCAACGGCCTGGACGTGCGGGTCGCGGTAGTCAACGGTTTGGGCAATGCGCATACGCTGCTGCGGGAGATTAAAGAGAAAAAAAGAAACTATCATTTTATCGAGGTTATGTGCTGTCCCGGAGGATGTCTGGGCGGCGGCGGCCAGCCCTATCCGCAGGGGGATTGCGAATCCCTGGCAACCGCGGTGTACGCACAGCGCGCCGAAGGGCTTTATGCCATCGACGAACGCAAGACTATCCGCCGTTCGCATTGCAACCCGGACATCTCGAAGATATACGCGGAGTTTCTGGAAAAACCCCTGGGGCATTTATCGCACGCGCTGTTACATACCCATTATCATAAGCGCCTGCCGCAGGGAGTGCCCACGGAAATGGATAAGACGGTTAATATATTTAAATAAAGCGCGGGGAGGAAACGGCATGGCCAAGGCGAAAAACGGTATTACGATGACGATGGGTCCAAAAGAATCGGCACAAAGATTCAAGGAACTGGATGAGTATATCCAGGGCGCGGCCGCGGCATTTCCCGGCGATCGGCAGGGGGCGTTGATGGGCGTCCTGCATAAAGTCCAGAGCGTATTCGGATATATTCCGCGGGAAGCCATGGATTTTGTTTCCCGGAAATTGTCCGTTCCCACGGCGCATATCTACGGGATGGCGACGTTTTACAACTTTTTTTCATTAAAGCCGAAGCCGCGTTTTAAGATTTGTACCTGCAAAGGCACGGCCTGTTATGTCGGCGGCGGTGCGCGTATCCTGGAAAAACTCAAGGCCGAGTTGGGGCTTGAAGAAGGCGGGGTCACTGCCGACGGGATGTTCGGACTGGAGATTACCCGTTGTCTGGGCTGTTGCGGGCTTTCGCCGGTGATGCAGGTGAATGAAGATATCTATGTGCGGATGGTGCCGGAAAAAGTGCCGGGAATCTTGAATAAATACCGGAAACTCGATAAGAAACAAGTAAAAAGTCCCGAATGAGCTTTTTCTGCGAAGAACTTCTTCGGGATCCCCGAAGGGCAAACTGCCGGGGGCGGATTCATTCGGGATAAAAAGTAAAAACGGCTGAGGGCGGATAGCCGATGGTCCATAGTCATGAATTATACGTATGAACCAGCGGCTATGAGCTATAGGCTATTGACGATCGACCATTAAAAAATATATGATAAAACGAGTTTTGATCGTTGACGACGACGTTGATTTTTGCCAGGCTTGCGCGAATTTTCTTGCCGCGCTGGGGTATGAGGTGAAAGGTCAGAACAGTGAAGACGGAATCATCGGGGTTATCCGCGGATTTAATCCGGATATCATTTTTCTGGATGTGGTCATGAAAACCCAGGAGAGCGGGTTTACGATGGCGGATGAAATTTATGCCGATACCGGACTGCGTTCGATCCCGCTGTTTTTCCTGACCGGGTATTTTAAGAAAGCGACGCTTGCGGAGCGTGAAGAAGAGATTTTTCGGAAATGGCCGAATGTGAAGGGGATTATCGATAAACCGGTAAAACCGGGGGTACTGTTGGAATTGATACGCGCTGAAGCGTGATCCCGCGCCGGTACGCGCGCGGGTAACCGCAGGAAAGGAAGGGGCGCAATGGCAACCACTATTTTGATTATTGATGACGATCACGATTTTTCCGACGCAGTGACGACGATGCTGCAGTCGCAGGGCTATGCGGTGCTGACCGCGGATAATGGAAAGGAGGGCTTCAAGCAGGCCAAAGAAAAAAAACCGGATCTGATTCTGCTTGATGTCATGATGACGCAGAAAACCGAAGGATTTGACGCCGCGCGCGATTTGAAACATGACGCCGCGACTAAGGATATTCCCGTGGTACTCGTTACCGGCATCAGAAAAGCGATGAATCTTGCGTTCGGGTTTGAGCCGGATGAAGATTGGTTGCCGGTCAAGACCGTATTGGAAAAACCGGTAAAACCGGAAGTATTGTTGCAGGCGATTAGACAAGAGTTGAAATGACGGGTAAAGCGCAGCCAAGGAGAAGGAAAGGCATGGATACACAGGTGAACGGGAATACGAAGGTTGATATTAAGGGCCTGGCCGAAAAATGGAAAGGCAAACGGGGGAATCTGATCATGATCCTCCATGAAATTCAGAATCATTACGGTTATGTGCCGCGGGAAGTTTCGCTGCAGCTGTCCGAGGTTTTGGATGTGCCGCTGGCACGGATCTACGAAGTAATCACGTTTTATAATTTCTTTAAATTGGAACCGCCGGGCAAGCATACTATTTCGGTCTGCATGGGTACGGCGTGCTATTTAAAAGGCGGGGCCAAATTGCTGGATGAAATAAAAAACATGTTTGCGGTCGAGGAAGGGCAAACGACTAAAGACGGGTTGTTCCATCTGCAGGTCGTGCGCTGCCTGGGATGCTGCGGCCTGGCCCCGGTGATGATGATCGACGGGAAAATTTTCGGCAAAGTTAAGCCGGATGAACTCATGAATATTTTATCCCCCTATGTTAAGGGTGAAGTGTAAAGAAAGAGAGGAAGTAATTCGATGAAGAAGCTGACCAAAGAAACGCTGGATGCGTGCCGGTCCGAATCGCAGCGCAAACGCGGAAACTGGATAAAAGTGGGCATGAGTACCTGCGGTATTGCCGCCGGGGCCGGCGATGTGTTTGCGATTTTGCAGAATGAGGCGCAAAAACGCAACCTGGATATCCGGATCGAAAAATGCGGCTGTGCCGGGATGTGTTATGCCGAGCCGCTGGTTGAAGTATATGTGGAAGGAATGCCTCAGGTCGTTTACGGAGACGTGGATAAGGAGACCGCGCTGGCGATTATCGATAAGCATATTTCCGGAAAACGATTGTTGAATGATCATATTTATAACGTGAAGGTGGATAGATCATGACCATGGGATATAAAAAAATCGTATTGCTCAAGGATACCGGTTCGACCGGGCGCACCAAAGAATTTTACAATCTTTTTCTGGAACAATGCCGGCTGGAAAATCTGCAGGATGATGTCCAGATCGTCCGGGTCGCGGACATCGGGATGTACGATAAAGGCATTGTCGTCCGGATAATTCCCGGCGACATTACTTATGCCGGGGTAACCGAAGCGCATATTCAGAAAATCATTCAGCAGACATTGAAGAACAACAAGCCGGTGAAGGAATTGCTGTTTACCCGGGCGTCGAAACAGATGCGGGTAGTGCTGAAGAGTTGCGGGGAGATCGACCCGGAAAACATCAAAGATTATATCGCCTGCGACGGTTATCAGGCGTTGAAAACCATGCTGGCGAAGTCTTCATCGGAGGATGTGATCAATGAGTTGAAGACCAGCGGCTTGCGCGGCCGGGGGGGCGGAGGGTTTCCCACCTGGATGAAATGGAAATTCGCCCGGCAGATCGAGGCGGATCAGAAGTATATTATCTGCAATGCCGATGAGGGAGATCCCGGTGCGTATATGGATCGCAGCGTCCTGGAAGGCGATCCGCACTCGGTGGTTGAAGGAATGATTATTGCCGGCTACGCCGTGGGCGCGACCAAAGGATTTGTCTATGTGCGTGCCGAATATGAACTGGCGATCGAACGGGTTGAAAAAACTATCGAGCAAGCCCGGGAGTATGGTTTACTGGGTGAACATATTCTCGGTTCTGATTTCAGTTTTGACCTGGAGATCCGTTTGGGGGCCGGCGCGTTTGTTTGCGGCGAAGAAACCGCGTTGATCGCGTCAATCGAAGGCAAACGCGGATATCCGTCGCCGAGGCCGCCGTATCCTTCCGTCAAAGGGTTGTGGGGGAAACCCACGGTGATCAATAACGTGGAAACTCTGGCAACCGTTCCGGTGATCCTGCGTAAGGGCGGGGCGTGGTTTGCTTCGATCGGCAGCGAAAACGCCAAAGGAACCAAGGTGTTCGCGTTGACCGGTAAAGTGAAAAATTCCGGATTGATCGAAGTGCCGATGGGGATTACCCTGCGGGAAATCGTATTCGATATCGGAGGCGGCATGCTCAACGGTAAAAAGATCAAAGCGGTGCAGACCGGCGGTCCTTCCGGGGGAGTGATCCCGGAGCATTTGCTGGATACCCCGGTGGATTATGAAAATCTGCAGAAGCTGGGCTCGATCATGGGTTCCGGCGGCATGATCGTTATGGATGAAGACGATTGCATGGTGGATATCGCCAAGTTTTATCTGAAATTTTGCGTCGATGAATCCTGCGGAAAATGCGCGCCTTGCCGTATCGGCGGTTTTCAGATGTTGGGGTACCTGAACAAGATCAGCGAAGGGAAGGCCGGCGAAGACGATATCGAACTGCTGGAGCGTATTTGTAATGCTTCGAAGAAGGCGTCCCTGTGCGGTCTGGGACAGACGTCGCCGAATCCGGTGCTCTCGACCCTGAAATATTTCCGGGAAGAGTATCTGGAGCATATCCGGGATAGAAAATGCCGCGCGCGTAAATGCGTGGATCTGTTAACTTATCATATTGGACAGGAAAAATGCAAGCGCTGCAGCATCTGCATGCGCAATTGCCCGGTCAACGCGATCAGCGGCGATAAACAACAGGGTTTTTTAATCGATGTCAACAAATGCGTGAAATGCGGCAAATGTTTCGATGTGTGCAAGTTCGACGCAATTATACGGGAGTAATCATGATACAGGCAAAAATTAACGGCATAGATATAAAGGTAAAAGAAGGAACCAGTATTCTTGACGCGGCCAAGAAAGTGAACATCAATATTCCGACGCTGTGTAAACACCCGGATCTGGACGCGACCGCGGCTTGCGGGATCTGTATCGTGAAAGTCAAAGGGGGCAATAAAATGCTTCGCTCCTGCTGTACGCCGCTGGAAAAAGGCATGGATATCATCACCCATGACGATGAATTACAGGAAGCGCGCCGGACGGTTATCCAGTTGATCCTGTCGAACCATCCCAATGATTGTTTACAGTGCGCGCGCAATAACAATTGCGAATTGCAGCGTTTGGCCGCCGACTTCGGCATTCGCACGGTGGCGTTCCCGCACGTGGCCAAAGAGCTGCCCCAGGATAGTTCGAGCAAAACGATTAACCTGGTCCCGGATAAGTGCATCCTCTGCGGCCGCTGCGTGCAGGTGTGTCAGCAGATGCAGGATGTCTGGGCGCTGTCGTTTCTGGAGCGCGGATTTCAGACCCGGATTTCACCGGCCGGCGATATTAATTTATCCGAGAGTCCCTGTGTGCGCTGCGGACAATGCTCGGCGCACTGCCCGACCGGAGCGATTGCCGAATTCGACCAGACCCCGGAGGTATGGAAGGCGCTGTATGACCCGAACAAATACTGCGTGGTCCAGATCGCCCCGGCGGTACGCGTGGCTATCGGCGAAGCGTTCGGTTATCCCGAGGGCGCGAACCTGACCGGGAAGTTATATGCCGCTTTGCGCCGGCTGGGATTTAAGGCCGTGTTCGATACTTCGTTTGCCGCGGATCTGACCGTAATGGAGGAAGCCGCGGAATTTGTCCAGCGTTTCGCGCACGGCAAAGGCGTTTTGCCTTTAATTACGTCGTGTTGCCCCGCCTGGGTCGATTTTATGGAGAAATTCTACCCGGATATGGTCAAACATTTTTCATCGGCAAAGTCGCCGCATGAAATGCTCGGGGTCCTGTCAAAAACATATTACGCGCAGCAGAATGCTATCGACCCGGCGACGATTTACATGGTGTCGATCATGCCGTGCACCGCGAAAAAATACGAAATCCAGCGCAGTGAGGAAATGTATGCCTCCGGGTATCCGGACATCAACGTGTCCTTGACCACGCGTGAGTTGGCGCGGATGATCAAGCAATCGGGAATTGATTTTATGCATTTGCCGGAAGCGCAGCCGGATCATGTGCTGGGAGAGTATACCGGGGCCGGGGTCATCTTCGGCGCGACCGGCGGAGTTATGGAAGCGGCCCTGCGTACGGCCCATTATATGGTCACCGGAACCGACGCGGACAAAGTCGATTTTGAGAACGTGCGCGGCTTAAAAGGGGTCAAGGAAACCGAAGTGAACATAAAAGGGAACAAGATCAAAATAGCGATTGCCCATGGTTTGGAGAACGTGGAATATGTACTGCGGCGGGTGCAAAAGGCCATCGCCGAAAAAACCGAACTTCCCTATCATTTCATCGAAGTGATGGCTTGTCCGGGCGGATGCGTCGGCGGCGGCGGGCAGCCTTACGGCGCGACCGATAAATTACGCGTGGCCCGCGCCCACGGGTTATATAAAGAAGACGACGACAAGGAACTGCAGTACTCGCACCATAACCCGTACATCAAAAAAGTATATAAGGAATTCCTGGAAAAACCGTTGAGCGAAAAATCGCATAAACTGCTGCACACGCATTATACCGGAAGGCCGTTGTATAAAAAGTAACCGGAATAACGGATAAGAGGGAGGTACGTTATGCATAAGACCCTGGTGCTGATTCTTATCGGCAAGCGGCGGGAATCGGCGGTGAGAGTGCAGAATATTCTGACTGAGTCGGGGTGTTATATTAAAACCCGGCTGGGGGTCCATGACGGGGTATTGACCGAGTGCTCCGATACCGGGCTGATCGTGCTGGAGGTAGTCGGTGAGAAATCAGTGCATGAGCAGCTGGTGAAAAAGCTGAACGGCATTGCCGGAGTGCACGCGAAAATGGTCGAGCTGTCATTGAACGATTAACCCGGGAAAGAGATATGAACCGATGGAAGACACGCGGATCGAGCATGATTTTTTGGGAGATGCGGCTATTCCCGCGGATGCATACTGGGGAATTCACACCCGGCGCGCCCGCGATAATTTTATGCTTACTGCGGTCCCGGTTAATCCCGAGTTGATCAAAGCGCTGGCGGCGGTTAAAAAAGCCTGCGCAATGGCGAACCGCCGGCTGGGCTACCTGCCGGAAGCGAACGCCGCCGCGATCTGCCGCGCCTGCGATGAAATAATGCAGGGGCAATGGCCGGAGCAGTTTCCGCTGGATGCTTTACAAGGCGGGGCCGGCACATCCACGAACATGAACCTCAATGAGGTGATCGCCAACCGGGCCCTGGAATTGCTCGGCCGGAAAAAAGGCGATTATGCCTGCGTCCATCCGGTGGAACAGGTTAACCTGCATCAGTCGACCAATGATGTTTATCCCACGGCCGTGCGTATTGCGGCTATCCGCCAGGTGCGCCGGCTCAGTGAAGAGATTGCCGCTTTGCAGGGCGCGGCGCAGGCAAAAGAAAAAGAATTTGCCGCGATTGTTAAGATCGGCAGTACGGAGATGCAGGATGCCGTGCCGATGACCCTGGGCGCGGAGTTTTCCGCGTTTGCCGAGGCCTTCGGCCGCGACCGCTGGAGAACGTTTAAATGCGAGGAACGCCTGCGGGTGGTGAATATCGGCGGTACGGCGATCGGCACCGGGATTGCCGCGCCGCAGCGTTATATTTTTTTAGTGATCGAGATCCTGCGGGAAATAACCGGACTGGGTCTTTCCCGCGGGGAAAATCTGGTCGATGCCACGGCCAATGCCGATCCGCTGGTGGAAACATCCGGCATTCTCAAGGCGCATGCCGTGAATATGATCAAAATCGCCAATGACCTGCGCCTGCTGCAGATGCGCGGAGAGATCAATTTGCCGGCGTTACAAACCGGCTCATCGATTATGCCCGGGAAAGTGAACCCGGTTATCCCGGAGTCGCTTATCCAGGGCGGGATTACGGTGATGGCCAATGACTACCGGGTTACCGAAGCAGTCTCGCGCGGCAGTCTGCAGTTGTGCGAATTCATGCCGCTGGCCGCGCATGCCCTGCTGGAATCGCTGTCCATTCTTATCCAGGGCAGCCGGATGTTTGCTCCGTATCTGGAACGGATAACCGCGGTCCCGGAACAATGCCTGGCGCGGTTTAACCGGTCGGCGTCAATAATTACCGCGTTTGTTCCGGTACTCGGGTATGAACAGGCGACCCGCCTGTTTCGGGAATTTTCCGGCTCCGGGAAAGATAATGTGCGCGATTTTTTAATTGAAAAACTCGGAGCGGAGCAGGTTAATCGAACGCTTTCCGCGCAACAGCTGATGGCATTGGGGTACCGGGACCATGAACACAACACCTAAGTCGCTGCGTTTGCATATCGGTATTTTCGGCCGGACCAATGTGGGTAAATCAAGTTTTCTGAACTTGATCACCGGTCAGGACGTGGCGATTACTTCGCCGGTCCCGGGCACGACCACCGACGTGGTGGAAAAACCGATGGAACTTTTACCCTTGGGGCCGGTGGTGTTTTTGGATACCGCCGGTTTGGATGATACCTCCGAACTTTCCGGACAGCGCCTGCGCAAGACCGCTAAAATTTTTGACCGGGCCGATGTGCTGGTTCTGCTGGTTGAGCCGGAAATCTGGGGTGATTATGAGGACAGGGTGATAACCGAGGCGCGGCAACGGGCCTTGCCGTATGTTGTCGTGATCAATAAAATCGATACGCGGCGGCCCGGAGACGTTTATCTTAGCCGGATACGCGAGCAAACCGCGGCTGATCCGGTAGCGTGTTCCTGCGCGGAACCCGGCCGCCGGGATGAGTTCGTGAACGCGTTCAAACAGCGTTTGATGACGGTTTGCCCGGATGAACTATTGCAGTCCCCCGCGCTTATCGGCGATCTTTTACCGGCCGGCGGCTGTGCCGTGTTGATCGTGCCGATTGATTTGCAGGCCCCCAAGGGCCGGATCATCCTGCCACAGGTTCAGGTGATTCGCGATGCCCTGGATAATGACGCCGCAGCCCTGGTGGTTAAGGAACGCGAATATGCCGCGCTGCTGAACCGGTTGAAGGAACCGCCGGATATTGTTGTTTGCGATTCTCAGGTGGTGCTCAAAATGGCTGCGGATACGCCTTCAAATATAGCGTGCACGACGTTTTCTATCCTGTTCGCGCGGTATAAAGGCGATCTTACGGAAATGGTCCGCGGGGCAATGGCCCTGGACAGTCTTAAGCCCGGGGACAAGGTCCTGATCGCCGAATCCTGCACGCATCATCCGATTGAAGACGATATCGGACGGGTAAAGATTCCGCGCTGGCTGCGGCAATATCTGGGCAGCGATGTGCCGGTCGATGTGTGCAGCGGCCGGGATTATCCGGATAATCTAAAGGACTACGCATTGATCATCCATTGCGGCGGATGTATGATTACCCGTCGCGAGATGCTTTTTCGGATATACCAGGCCAAACAAGCCGGGGTGCCGATAACGAATTACGGAGTGTGTATATCTAAATAGCAGGGCGTGCTGGAAAGAGTGCTTTCGCCGTTTCCGGGGGCGCTGGACGTAATAGGCAAAAGCTAAAATGAGGGAAGACGGAAGAGGGAAGCAAAAACGGAAAACAAATCTTAAGGGACAAAGAGCCGGGTGTTCAGATAGAGGAAAAGATGGAAATCAGCATGGATCCTAAAATACAGGCATGGATGAACGAGCGGATCAAGGAAGACCAGGTCGCGAAATATATGCGCAACGGCCGGGATTTTATCGATGAACCGGCAATTGAGGCCGCGCTGGCTGCCAATAAAAATCCCGATCCGAAACGGATCGCCGGGATCCTGGAAAAATCGCTGGCGATCCAGACCTTGACGCTGGATGAAACCGCGGCGTTATTGAATGTTCAGGACCGCGGCCAATGGGAAGTGATGCAGGATACCGCGCTGCGAATCAAGAAAAAGGTTTACGATAACCGGGTGGTAACCTTTGCCCCGCTGTACCTGGGAAGTTTGTGCGTGAATAATTGCCTGTATTGCGGGTTCCGTAAAGATAACGAGCGTTCTACCCGCCGGGTTCTTTCTCCGGAGGAAGTCCGCAGTGAAACAAAGATCCTGGCCGGTACGATCGGCCATAAACGCCTGATCGCCGTTTACGGAGAACATCCGGCAACCGATGTGGATTACATGGTCTCGACGATCAAAACGATATACGGGGTTAAAGAAAAGACCCGGCATGGCTGGGGCCAGATCCGCCGGGTCAATGTCAATGCCGCGCCGATGTCCATCGAAGAGTTGTCGGCGCTGAAAAATGCCGGGTTGGGAACCTATCAGGTATTCCAGGAAACCTATCACCACGCTACCTATCAGCGGCTTCATCCCGCGGGTACGATCAAAGCGCATTATCTTTGGAGGTTGTATTGCATGCACCGCGCCCAGGAAGCCGGAATTGATGATGTCGGCATCGGCGTATTGTTTGGTTTGTACGACTGGCGGTTTGAAGTTATGGGATTGTTGCGGCATGCTCAGGATCTGGAAGAACAGTTCGGTATCGGGCCGCATACGATCTCTTTTCCCCGGCTGGAGCCGGCGGATAACATGTCTTATTCGCACGATAATCCCTATAAAGTAAGCGACGATGATTTTAAAAAACTGATCACGGTGATCCGCCTGGCCGTGCCGTATACCGGGATGATCATTACCGCGCGCGAAACCGCCCGGATGCGGCAGGACGCGTTCTCGTTCGGCTGTACCCAAACCGATGCCTCGTCGCGTATCGGCGTGGGCGCTTATGCCGAGGAGTATGAACAGCAGCAAGGACGGCGCCAGCAGTTTTTCCTGGGAGACACCCGCAGCCTGGAAGAAGTGATCCGTGATTTTGCCGAGCGCGGGTATATTACTTCATTTTGTACCGCCGGATACCGCTGCGGCCGGACCGGGAAATGCATCATGGACCTGCTGCGCAGCGGAGCGGAAGGGAAGTTTTGTAAATTAAACGCGGTCCTTACCTTTCGGGAATGGCTGGATGATTTTGCCGGCGAACCGACGCGCTCGGTTGCCGAACCGCTTATTGAAAAGGAACTGCGGGAAGTGAAATCGCGATTGCCGGAATTTTATTCCCAGCTTGTTGCCTATTACGAACGGGTAAAAAACGGCGAGCGGGACCTCTTTTTTTAAATCGATGCCGCGCGCCCGCACCGGTATCTCCCGCGTTTAAATATCCGCCGCGTGGCAACGGGGGGATAAATGAGGTATAGTTTAAATGGCGACATCTGAACGTTAAGCGGGGCGGAACTTGCGAACCCAAAACTTTCCACGGATTTATTGTATTTGCTGCAGCGCTGTTCTATGCGGTGCCGCGGTTGTTTTTGCCAGCCCGCTCCGGATGCTTTCTCCGCAGGAAAATATTGGCGCTCCGGCGTTCCGGCAGGCTTATTCCGAATTTGTCCTGCGCAGCGGG
>JAQULA010000037.1 GCA_028718845.1 Candidatus Omnitrophota bacterium | reverse complement strand
GTCTACCGCGGAAACGACATTTCTTTTCTTTCTTTTTACCGGGTTATTATTTTTCATCCGGCATGAACGCGGCGGCAGCTTCCGCGATTTGATTGTCGCGGCATTGTTCATCGGGTTATCGAGCCTGTGCCGGTTTGAAGGAGGGATCGTTATCGGGCTGTTGTCCGCGTTGCTTTTGCGGGAACCGAAGAAACTTTTCGTTTTTGGCGGGATCGCCGCCTGTCTGCCCGTGGTCTGGGTAGCCGGTAATTATGTTTTGTTCGGGAACCCGTTTTATTTCCTGACCGCAAGCGATGCTGTGGTGCGTTGGGAATTCAATAAGTTGAACGCTTATGGAATCGACCACACTTTCTGGAGAAAAGTTCCGTACTGGCCATTGCAATGTAAAGATTATTTCGGCTGGCCGGTGTTTGTCATGGGTATTTATGGAGTGGGCCGCTGGGCCCTGAAAAAAAAGAACCGGATGTTTTCCGTCGTGTTTATCGGGCTGCTTTGTGTTTTTATGGTTAAAACGACCCGGGAACGGCTGGCCATGGAATCCCGTTACGGGATGAGCCTGGGGTTTTTGTTCCTGGGTTTTTTTTCCCGGGCGTTTGTGGGAATTGCGCGGGCGATAAAACCTTCGCATGCTAAAATTATGCTGATGGTTTTTTTCTTGCTGGTTACCGTGCGGGGTACCTATATCGGACTGACTAAACTTCCCCGGATCCCGCAGCGGCTTCGGCAGACCGCGGAATTTTTGCGCCGGAACATAACTTTGTGCGGCAACGAGGCGATTTATGTCGATTGCGATGAGGATAATTTTAAAGAACCGATCAAGCTTTTTTCAGGTATCGATGTGGACCGGTTTGTCGATTTCGAGTCGACGGCTTCGCATATAGAACTGCTTCAGCCGGCTGACCGGGAAAGGATAAAGTATATTGTGCTGGTCTCCTGGACCAGAACGCTGCCCCGGTATAAGGAAATCTTTCGCACGGACGAATGCCGGATATATCAAATCAGAAAGTGAATATGCGGATAGATACATTTCGGGTTAGAGACAGTAAAGAGGACTTTTTTTTGCCGGCGGCATTTCTATTTGTGCTGGGTACGCGGTTATGGCTGCTGCTCAATACCGTCGATTTTCACGGTATCGCCGCCGGCCGGGTGCTTTGGGCGGAGTTGATGCTGAAAAACCGGCTGGGTTCCGGGGCCTGGTTTTCCGCGGTACATCCTCCGCTGCATCTTTTTTTTCTTGCCGCCGGATTAAGCGTTTTCGATCTCCCGCTGCTGGTCCCGCGGCTGATCAGTTTATTGTTCGGCAGTCTGCTGGTGTTTCCGTTCTATCATTACGTAAAAAAAGCATTTGACGCTCCTACGGCATTGTTTTCCACGATTGCGGTTGCTTTTTATTCGGAACATATCGTTTACAGCGTCATGGCCACCTCGGAAACCGCTTTTCATTTTTTTGTTTTTTTGAGTTTGCTGGGTTTTGTTTTATTCGACCGGGACGAAAAAAAATATTTATTGATTGGCTCGGGAGTGTCGGTCGGTCTGGCCAGCCTGTGCCGTTACGAAGGAATGCTGTTGATCCCGGTCATGGGTCTTTTTCTGTTGCGGAAGAAACGGGCGGCGCCGGTTTTTTTGCTTGCGGCAGCGGTGCTGCCGGCGATGTGGATGGCGTTGAATTACCGTTACGCCGGCGACGCGCTGCAGTTCGTCAAATCCAATGATTGCATCGTGCCTTTACAGTATGACTGGATGCGTTCTCAGGGGGTAACGATCGGCCGGTGGGATAAGCTGCTGTTTTGGCCCCGGTCGTTGCTGCAAACATTAGGCCCGGTACTGTTTATTTTTGCCTGGGCCGGAGTCGGGCGCTGCCTGCTCCGGAGAGAAAAGCTTTTCCCGGCCGGCCTGTTCCTGCTATTATTCGGGGTGTTTGTGCTCCGGACTGTTGAAGAACGGCTGTACCTGCAGTCCCGTTACGGCATCACGCTCGGGCTGCTGCTTATCCCGTTCGGTTTTTTTATGGCTTTACGCTGTATCGATTTTTTTCAGCGGCGATGGCTGCGCAGCGCGGTTTTGCTTTTGGTCGGGTCGATGATCCCCGGTATCGGTCCCAGCGTGTGCAATGCCCCGCTGTCCGCGCCTTATTTTGCGCGCGATATCGCCGCCTGCATGCGGGATACGGTCAAGCCGGGGGAAAATATAATCATGGACCATTGCGGTGATGAAAAATACCGGGAACCGATAAAACTGCTTAGCGGGATAGATCCCCGGTAGTTTGTTTTGAGCGCATATATGGTGCAAAAAAACCGGGGCCGGGTTGTAGACGAAAAAATATTCTTTAAGGATCTTGCGTCCGATGCGGTCAGGTTTTTGATCTATTCGCCGTTCGGCGACCTGGGGCAATCGCTGCGTCTGGAACCGGAGATCGGGATTAATCATATGAACGGATTCTGTTTTGAACATATTTACACCAGCGGTCCGTATCAGGTGTACCGCGTGTGGAAGGCGGAAAATGGGAACTAAAATTTGCCGGGGAAGGGTAATCTTTACCGGAGCGATGTTCGGTTCATTCCTGTCCGCTTGTTTTAAGCGCGGGCGGCGAAGGAATCGACTGGCCGGTGATTTCGAGAACGCTTTTGCCGGGTACGTGGGAACGCGTCAGGCGATTGCCGTGTCCAGCGGGAAAATGGCTTTGTATCTGTGCCTTAAGGCGCTGGGAGCGGTTAAAGGCGATGAAATTATCCTGGCTTCCTATACGGTTCCGGAGGTAATCGATGTTATCCTTTTATTGGAAATGCGGCCGGTATTTGTGGATATAATTCCGGAAAATGCGACAATGGACCCCGCGGCTATCGAAAATAAAATCGGGGCGCGAACCAAATTCATATTGATGACCCATATGCACGGCTGTCCCTGCCGAGTCGACGATATCCTGGAGATAAGCGGTAAACACGGGCTGACGGTTATCGAAGATGCCGCGCAGGCTCTGGGCGCCGAATATAAAGGAAAGAAAACCGGGGGATGCGCGAAGATAGGTTATTTCAGTTTCGGCATGCTCAAGAACATGAATACGCTCGGCGGCGGGATGATCGTGACCGACGATGAGCACCTGGCGGCTGGGGTGAGAAAACTGACCGCGCATTTCCGTCCGCTGCCGCGAAAAGAACTGTTTAAGCGGCTGATAACTTCGATGCTGGTGTCCTGGGTTACCCATCCGGTTATTTTTTCTTTTTTCGGGTATCCGGGGTTAGTCCTGTTGGGCGCCGGAAAAGAAGCGCTGTTGGAAACTGTTTTTCAGGCCCGGCCGGTGACCGCGGATGGATTCAGCGGTCTGGAAGTGGGATTTTCGCCGGAACAGGCCGCCCTGGGGATCGCCCAGCTGGCG
Source organism: Candidatus Omnitrophota bacterium (assembly GCA_028718845.1). GTDB lineage: Bacteria > Omnitrophota > Gorgyraeia > B26-G9 > B26-G9 > JAQULA01. Next base: position 7,840 of record JAQULA010000037.1, on the reverse strand, counting down.
CGGATCGATATTCTTAACGCGGAGCGGATAAAAAAAGCCCGGCTGCTTGATCGATGTTTGTCCGGCGTGAGCGGGATCAGCCTGATTACCCCGCCTCCCGGGGCGAAAAATATTTATCTAAACTATGTCATCCGCGTAAAGCAGAGGAATAAACTTATCGGGTACCTTTTTCGGCAGGGGATTGACGCCGGGCATGGTTTTGTGGTTTCCTGCGCCCACCAGGACCGGTTTTTAAAATTTTCCGGGGAAAATTGCGGAAACAGCCGGGAGTTCGAGGACGAAAATGTTTATTTGCCCGTATATGATGAGCTTAGGCCCGGTGATATTACCCGGATGGCGCGGCTGATACAAGAGGGAGTATGGAATTAAATAAACGGAATCAAATTAACGGATTGGCGTTTTGCAGTAATGACGAGTATATATCGTTTGTGCTGTTTTTGTGCGCGTTTATGGTCCGGCTGGCAATGATGATGATTTCGGATAATTATTATGGTTCCCAGCCGATGCTCAAGCTCATTACCGCATTGCATATCCTGAGTTTCCCAAATCTGTCCGAGAATATTTTTAACCAGCATCCGCCATTGTACCTTTATTCCCTGGCGGTTTCGGTCGGCTGCGGACTGGAGCAGGTAATTGCCGGACGATTTTTGAGTGTCGTTGCCGGCAGTGCCTCGGTGGTTTTGTTCTATTATTTCTGGAAACGGGTTTTTGGGCGCGGTACCGCTTTGTTCTCCGGGATGTTATTGTGCTGCTGGCCGGCTCATATCGTTAAGAGTGTGGTAACCCTGCCGGAGGTTATTACCTGGGTATTGATTGCCGGGGCGTTGTTGCTGATGGACAAGAGAGTATTCTGGGCGGCTTTGCTGGTGGCGCTCGCCTGCGGGTTTGATTATCTGGCCTGGATTTTTGTTCCAATCTTGTTTCTGTTGCTGTTGCTGAAAGAAGATGTCCGGGGAGCAAGGAAAATACGCGTCGCGGTCCTGTTCGCGGCGATAACCGTTTTATTCCCGGTGGTCTGGAGCCTGATCTTCCGGCAGTGCGACCCCCGGGAGAGCCTTTTTTATAAAAACGCTTTTTCTTCGGCATCATCGGTTTATTTGTTCGTATATCAAACCATGATCCGGGTTCGGGATTTTTTCAAAGATCAGTTAAAAACCGGTTTTCCGGGTTTTTTTATTATAAGTATGGCCGGGATTTTTTTAAAAGCGCCCCAGAGAAAATATCAGGCCCTGGTGTTGGTTTTGGCGCTGCTGAGCCTGATAAGCTGCGCGGGAATTTTTCGGGCCGAGATCGATCTTGTTGCCCCGGGAGGGGTTTTGCTGTCGCTGCTGCTTATCCCGTTTTTCGTCGATGCCGCCGGATTTTTTTTAACCCGGCTGGGGCGGTACCGGGAAAAAGCGGGATGCGGGATCATCCTGGCATTGTCCGCGGTAATGATTGTCTTTGCGATACGTTCGCGTCCTTTGATCCCTCAGGAAGTCAAGCGGGTTAGTTCCTGGCTGGAAAAAAACGCGTCCGTGCGCAGTATCGTCCTGACCGAAAAAGATCCCCCGGGGTATTACAGCTCGATTATAATGCTGAGCAATTTACCGCAGGGCAATTTTCTGATCGTGGATTCTCCGGCCGGACAGCATGATCCCGGGGGGCAATCCGGGAGGGAAAAATTTTTGATAACCGCAAATTACGGCCGCGGAATTTATCCGGATGCCTCCTGGAGGAAAGTTGCCGGGTTTGATTCGTACGGTATTTTTTTTAAAAACGCGTCCCGTCCGAAACAGTGATTTTATCCGGGCAGAGAGGGTTTAAATGGATATAGTGTTTGTCACCCGAGAAAACGCGCAGATGCCGGCGGTGAGGGTCCGCGGGCACGGTTTCGCGCGAGTGCTTCGGGAAAATGGTTTCGCGGCCGAGGTTTTTTCGTATGCGGACGACCTGGGCGCCCGCAGCGGGAAAGAAGAACGGTTGATGACCGTTATGGACAAGCTGGTTTTCAATGCCCGGGCATATAAACGGCTCGGTGAGCATCCCGCGATCCTGGTTTTGCAGCGGTGCAATTATCATTCGCTGGCCCCGGTTTTATTGAATGTTTTGAATCGGTATCCGATCGTGTTTGATCTTGACGACTGGGAAGCCCGGGAACATATCCGGTATTATTATGGACGTCTGTCCAATTCCGGAGCGGCAAATGCGCAGCGGTTTATCGCCCGGCGCAGTTGTTTGTGCATCGGGGCGAGTAAATTTCTCTGTGAAGTGCTCTCGGAATCGAATAAGAATGTCGTGTATGCGCCGACCGGGGTGGATGCCGGGGTGTTTACGCCGCAGTCCCCGGCTAAACGCGACGGGGATATCGTTCTTTCCTGGATCGGAACGATGCACCGTCCGGATAATGTCGAAAATATCCGGTTCCTGATCGAATGCTTCCGGGAGCTGCGCGGCGAACATAAAAATATCCGGCTGGAGATAGCCGGGGACGGGGTGTACGGTTTTGAAGTCCGAGAGATGATCCGGCATGCCGATGTTGCTGCCGCGATCCGGGTCATCCCCTGGATGGACCCGCTGCGTGTGCCGGCGTATTTATCCGGGATCGATATCGGAATCATGCCGCTGATCCAAAATACCTGTTTTAATAGAGCGAAAAGTCCGACCCGGCTGTTTGAATATATGGCCATGGAAAAAGCGGTGGTTGCCAGCGCGATCGGTGAATCCGCGGCCGTTATTAATGATGGGGAGAGCGGGTTTCTCGCCAAAGACAAAAAAGCTTTTGTCGGCAAGCTTGCCGAGTTGATCAACGATAAAACGCTGCGTGATACCATGGGGAAAAATGCGCGGGCGGTAATCCTCAGCCGGTATGCTCTGGAACTGGTCGTGAAAAATATTATCGACGCGTTACATAAATTATGAATATTGTCATTGCAAATTCCATCGGAAAAGACAAGCACGGGCGGCATATCATTCATTCTCCCAGCCGCTGGTCGGAGGCGGTCGACAGCGCTTATAGCTGGTTTGCCTACTATCCCTGGGAACTGGCCTATCTGTCCAGTCTGCTTAAACGGGACACGGCCCATCGGGTGCGGTTGGTCGACGGCTGTCTGCGGCGTGCCGATCGTCAAACTTATACGCGGTTGATTCTGGAAGAAAAACCGGATATTCTGATCGTGGAAAGCGCTACCCGGATGATCGATGAGAATCTGGCCATGGCCCGGGAGGTAAAGCGTGCCTGCGGAGCGCGGCTGGTTTTTGTCGGCCAGCACGCCAGTGCTTTTCCCGAATCGCTCTTGAGTCAAGGGGTCGATTTTATTTGTATCGGAGAATACGAGTATACGGTGCTGGAATTGCTCCAGGGCAAACCGCCGCAGTCGATTGCCGGATTGTTTCCTAATGCTCCCCGGCCGCTGCTCGATGTCCGGCACCTGCCCTGGCCGGAAGATACGGATGTGTCGAGAATGGCCTACGCTATCCCCGGTGAGCCCAGTTCGGAATTCCGGGAGGTCCAGATGTACGCTTCCCGCGGATGCCCCGGATCGTGTAATTTCTGCGTAGCGCGGCACGTGTATTACCGTCAGCCGAATTGGCGGCCCCGGGACCCCCGGGATGTGGTCGCGGAAATTGCCGGTTTAAAGAAAAAATATCCGCAGATGGAGGGAGTTTTTTTTGATGAAGAGGTTCACAACGGCAGTAAGGATTTTATCCTGGAATTGAGCCGCGCGATTGTTGCCGCCGGATTGCAGACCCTGCATTATGAAGCGATGTGCGATATCCGTTTTATCGATTCCGAAGTGGCCCAGGCGATGAAGGCGGCCGGCTATTATAAAGTCCGCATCGGGATCGAAACCGCCAGTGAGCAAGTGATGAAATCGATAAATAAAAACATCGATCCGGCCATGGTGCGAAAGAATCTCGGGGTGATGAAAAACGCCGGGCTGCGGACCTACGGAACCTTTACTTTCGGGGCGCTGGGTGCGAATAAGTACGAAGATGAAAAGACGATCGTGTTTATGCGGCAATTAATCAATGAAGGACTTCTGGATAATCTGCAGCTGTCCATTTGTACCCCGCAGCCGGGGACCCCTTTTTATCGGGCCGTACGCGAAGCGGGTTTTTTGCGGGAAACCCTGGGGTTCGAACACTACGATGGCGGCAGCTGCGCTTTAATCGAGTACCCGGGCTATAAGGCGGAGGAAATAAAAGCGGTCAAACAGCGCGCCCTGATTATTCGCGATCATTGTTTATTAATGTTGAAATTACGCAATAAGCATTTTCTGCGCTGGATCCGGGCTATTGCCGGCCGGCATGGAGTCCGGGGGCTGTGGGGCAAGGCCCTGCGCCGGATAGTCCTGGAACTTAAATACCTTATTTCACGGAGATAAGGTGGATCTTGTCGAAAAACCCGGAAATAGCGGCATGGCTACGAATACGTTAATCAGTGTGGTGATTGTAACCTGGAACGCGGAACGATTTATTAAAGCGTGCCTGGATTCCGTATTCGCGCAGGATCTTCCGCTTTTGGAAGTTATTGTGGTCGATAACGGTTCTTCGGATAAGACCGTGACCATACTTAAGGAGTATGCGCAACGCATATGCCTGATCCGCAATGACCAAAACCAGGGTTTTTGTGCGGCCAATAACCAAGCCCTGATTAAAACCGCCGGACGATATGTATTGACGCTTAACAGCGATATGGTATTGGAGAAAAATTATGCCGGGGAGCTGGTGCGTTGTCTGGAGCGTAACCCGCGGGTCGGGATGGTTCAGGGGAAAATGCTGCGCTTGGACAAAAAGACCATCGATTGTCTCGGCCTGCGCATCGGATGGGGGGTGCGTTTCCACAACATTGGCGAAGGCATGCCGGATAGCCGGACCGTCGGACCGGAACGCGAAATATTCGGTCCGTGCGCGGCGGCGGCCTTGTATCGGCGCGAGTTGCTTAACGATATCCGCTGGCGTGATGAATTTTTTGATAACCGGTTTTTCTTTCTGGTCGAGGATTTCGACCTGGCCTGGCGCGCCCGCAATAAAGGCTGGAGAGCGTGCTATGTTCCGCAAGCGCAATGTTACCATTACCGGGACAGTTCGTCGCACCATAATTCATTTCGGCAGTACCTTTCGTTTCGTAACCGTTATTTTCTGATCATTAAGAATGGGTGCTTGACCCTGCCGGTATTACCCGGAGTTATTTCCGCGGTATTGTTCTATGATATCCCCCGGTTTATTCTGCTCCTGGCGGCCAATCCGTACACCCTTAAAGCCGTGCGTGAAATTCAGGCGTATTTCCCGGAATTATGGGAAAAACGGAAGCACGGGTTCTCCGCCGGGAACCGGCCGGAAGGGAAGTTCTGAAAAAGCGGAATTATCCGCCGGACCGGCCGGTTTACCGATCGTCCCGGATTGTCTGCCTCGGCGTAGGCCGGGGATTCCGGATTAACCGGCGAGTCGGCGGTTATTAAGGAAATGGATGGTTCGGTGCCGGTAAAAAATTTTTCTTGACAGGTTAGGCGGATCATGATATATTTTACCATTACTATTTTCTTTTATTTCACCGACTTTAACAATGGATGAGAACTGAGACGATGAAAACGTTTATACAGAAACAAGAAGAAGTGCAGAGAGCGTGGCATTTAATTGATGCCGATGGAAAGATCCTGGGCAGGCTGGCATCGAAAATCGCGATGATCCTGCGCGGCAAAACCAAGGCTACATTTACTCCGTATGTGGATATGGCCGATGAAGTGGTGGTTATTAATGCCGAAAAAATCAGGGTGACCGGAAATAAACTGGCGGACAAGAAATATCAGCGGTATTCCGGGTATCCCAACGGGTTAAAAGAGTTTGATCTGGCGACATTACGCCGGAATAAGCCGGAAGAAGTGATTATGCATGCGGTTAAGGGCATGTTGCCGCATAGTGCCTTAGGCAAGAAATTGCTTACGCGGTTGAAAGTATACCGTGGCAGCGAGCATCCGCACCAGGCGCAGAATCCGCAAGAATTAAAGATATAACTATAAAGTAGATTTGTGCATTAGCCGAGTGGGAACGAGGCTAATTAAAGGAGGAAATTGTTTTGGTTAAAGAGACGAAGTACACGGCTACCGGAAGAAGAAAAGAATCAGTCGCTCGGGTGGAGTTGTCTCCGGGCAACGGGGAATTCATTGTTAATAAACGGATTTTAGACAGTTATTTCGGCCGGGAAGTGTCCCGCATGCAAGTGCGGCAGCCGCTTATTCTTACTAATGTATTGAATAAAGTCAATGTCAGGGCCAATGTTACCGGAGGCGGTCTTTCCGGACAGGCCGGGGCTATTTGCCACGCGATTGCCCGGGCATTGCTAAAGTATGATGCCAGCTTTAAATCCCTATTGAGGAAAAATCATTTCCTTACCCGCGATCCTCGCATGAAAGAGCGCAAGAAGTACGGCCAGAAAGGCGCCCGCGCTCGCTTCCAGTGGACAAAGCGCTAGAATTTCCGGCGTTTTTGCTCCTGGTCTAATGTTAACAAGCGAAATATTCGGTATTGTCCGGAGGTCTTTCTTGTTAACGCTTTTATTTCCAGTGTGTTATCAAAAAAACAACAATAAGTCTAAAGGAGTGTAGTAATGTTATTAAATGTGATTAAAAAAGTTATTTATTTGCTTCAAAATTATGCGGAACAACGAGCCTGCGCCATGGCGGGGATGTTTCCCGTCGAAAAAGGTATTGACGCAGTGATGTTTTTCTATTATAATAATGTTTTGTTTTTAACTATGAAAAGGTGAGCTATATGGTGAAGGCGGCGATTGTCGGGGCAACGGGTTATACCGGGGAAGAATTGATCCGAATTCTCGTTCGGCATCCCCAGGTTCAGATCCAGCATCTTATCGCGCACAAAAGCGACCATAATTGTCCGGTGAGCAAAATTTTTCCCTGGCTGGAGCATATCCTGGACATGGAATGTTCCAGCAATATCGACGTGGAAAAGATTTCCCAGACCAGCGATGTGATTTTTCTGGCCCTGCCGCATCGGGTGTCGATGGGAGTGGCTCCGGATTTTCTGAATCGGGGGAAACGGGTTATCGACCTGAGTGCCGATTATCGGTTGAAGAACATTGATGAGTACCAGAAATGGTATGCCAGTGAACACAAAAGCAAAGAGTTTGTCCCGGACAGTGTCTATGGATTATGCGAATTAAAGCGGGATGCTATCAAAACCGCGCAATTAGTTGCCAACCCGGGTTGTTACCCGACCGGAGCGATCCTGGCCTGTGCGCCGTTTTTGAAAAAAAAGCTGGTAGATCCGGAGATTATTATCGACGCTAAATCCGGTACCAGCGGCGCCGGACGGGCTGCGTCGGTGGCGCTGCTGTTCTCCGAGGTTAACGAGAATTTTAAGGCCTATAAGGTGGGCAGTCATCAGCATACTCCGGAAATAGTGCAGGAATTGGGCGAGGTGGCCGGAGAAGCTGTGCAGTTGACCTTTGTGCCGCATTTAGTACCGATGACCCGGGGAATTTTGAGTACGATATACATGAATCTTCGGGAAAACATATCCGTGTTTGAAGCCGTGGATATGGCAAGAAAATTTTACCTTAACGAACCGTTTGTCCGGGTACGCGATGCGGATGTGTTCCCGGAAATTCAGGATGTGGTCAACAGTAATTTCTGCGATATCGGGATAAAAGTGGACCAGAAGCGGCTTATCGTTATTGCGGCGATTGATAACCTGGTAAAAGGAGCTGCCGGGCAGGCCGTACAAAACTGTAACATTATGTTTGGGTTGAAGGAGACCCTGGGGCTTTTGCCATGAAAGAATTGATATCCGGTACGATCAGCAGTCCGTTAGGGTTTAAGACCAACGCGTTACGCTGCGG
>JAQULA010000036.1 GCA_028718845.1 Candidatus Omnitrophota bacterium | reverse complement strand
CACTAAATGCCCGGTCAATGACGATTGGATAGCGATTTCCGCGGTTTCCAGGTCCCGGATTTCCCCGATCATGATCACATTCGGGTCCTGCCGCAGAAAACTGCGCAACCCGGCCGCAAACGTAAGTCCGGCCCGCGGATTGACCTGGACCTGATTGATCATTTTCATCCGGTATTCCACCGGGTCTTCCACCGTAAGGATATTCTTCTCGATCGTATTGATCGTGGTCAAAGCCGAATACAAAGTCGTGGTTTTTCCGCTGGATGTGGGCCCGGTAACTAAAATCATGCCGTAGGGCCGGTGAATCAACTCCTTGAAGTTTTTCAGGTCTTGCTCCAGAAACCCCAGGTTATCAAGATTCATTACCACCGTACTTTTATCCAGCAAGCGCATAACCACCTTTTCCCCCAAAACCGTCGGTAAGGTTGAAACGCGCAAATCGATTTTCCGGTCATTGATCTCAAATTGAAAACGGCCGTCCTGAGGCACGCGCTTTTCGGAAATATCCAGTCCGGAAAGAACCTTGATCCGCGAAACCAGCGCCAGCTGGACATCTTTGGAAAAGGTCATCAACTCCCGCAGGAATCCGTCGACCCGGCAGCGCACGCGGATCTCCTCCTCATCCGGCTCGATATGGATATCGGTAGCGCGCTCTTCCACCGATTTACGCACAATCGTATCCACCAGTTCAATCACCTCTTTACCATCCAAAGGAGTGGTTTCCCTGGAATCGGACTGTTGAGTTTTGGCATACGCATCCGCCGGCGGAGGAGCCGCTTCCGGCTTTGGTTCGGACAAACCGTCTTTGTAACATTTATCCAGCACTTTAAATAAAGCCGTGCGCGAACAGATCACCGGCTCAATCCGGCATTTGGTGATTTTCTGGATCTCGTCGATCGCGAACACATTGAGCGGATCGGCCATGGCAATCGTCAGGTCATTGCCGACTTTTTCCAAAGCCAGCACTTCGTAGCGGCGGGCAAGCGACTCGGGAATAAGCTTAACGATCGCCGGTTTCAGGCCATAACTGGTAATATCGATGTGCGCCAGGCCGAGCTGCCGGGCCAGCGCGACTATAAGATCGTCTTCGGCGAGAAATCCGAGTTCAATCAGGGTTTGCCCCAAACGCGCCCCGGCTTTGCGCTGTTCCTCCAGTGCCTTTTGAACCTGCTCCTGGGTAACCAGTCCCCGTTCCAGTAAATATTCCCCTAGAAGCTTTTTTTTACCTTTATCGGACGCCATCGGTATTCGCTTCTCCCATTTTCTTTAATCGCCGCTTCAAACCTTCGGCATCCCGTACTTTTAAGCAGGCGTCTTCTTCGGCAAGCACCCCGCGGAAAACCAACTCGGCCAGGGCCACATCCACACTTTGCATCCCGACTTTCGCTCCGGTTTCCAGCGATGAATAGATTTGGAACGTCTTGCCTTCGCGGATAAGATTACGGATCGCCGGCGTAGCCACCATCGTTTCCACTACCGGAACCCGGCGCTGTTTATCTTTGGTCAGCATCAACTGCTGGCAAACCACCCCCTGCAATGCCAGAGAAACCTGGATACGCACCTGCTGCTGCTGATGGGGCGGAAAGACATCGATCAACCGGTCGATCGTCTGGACCGCGTCGGTCGTATGCAGCGTGCCCAGCACCAGATGCCCGGTTTCCGCGGCGGTAATCGCATGCGAGATCGTTTCCAGGTCGCGTAATTCACCCACCAGGATCACATTGGGATCCTGGCGCAAAACATATTTCAACGCGCTGGCAAACGATTTCGCGTCCGAACCTACTTCACGCTGTTCGATGATACAGTTTTTATGCGAATACAAATACTCGATCGGATCCTCGATCGTAATAATATGCGACTTGCGCTGGGTATTAATAATGTCGATAATCGCCGCCAGAGTGGTCGATTTTCCGCTGCCGGCCGCGCCGGTGACCAGCACCAGCCCTTTATCCAGCATGGCAAATTCCTTAACAATCGCCGGTAATCCTAAATCATCGATGTTCTTTATCTCCGAAGCCAGGCGGCGCAGGGCAATACCGACGCTGCTGCGCTGTTTATGCAGATTCACCCGGAACCGGCCGACCCCGGGAATACCGAAAGAAAAATCGAGATCACACTCTTTCTCGAAAGTTTTGACCTGCTCCTCATTGAGTATGCCGTAGGCATAGTCTTTGGCGGTCTGCGGCATAACCTTTCCCAGTTCTTCCAGAATCACCAGTTCCCCGTTTATCCGCAGGATCGGCGCGCTGCCGCAAACGATATGCACATCCGACGCGTTTCTCTGGGTCGCGATCTCGAGTAATTGTTTTAATTCCGCCATATTTATAAAAGCATCCTCTTTAAAAGTTCCGGTTTATTGGAATAGGTTATCGCATCGCCGATGCGGATTCTGCGGGCTTTGCACAAATCGGCCAGAGACTGGTTCATGCTCAACATACCCTCTTTTACCCCGGTCTCGATCAATGAATATATCTGATGCGTCTTTTTTTCGCGGATAAGATTGGCAACCGCCGGGGTAACATTCATCGCTTCAATCGCCGCCACCCGGCCTTTGCCGTCGGCACACGGGATCAGCCGCTGGGAAATAACCCCCTGTAAAGCCAGGGACGTCTGCAGCCGGATCTGGGACTGCTGCCCTTCCGGGAACACGTCGATTATACGATCGATGGTCTGGACCGCGTCATTGGTATGCAGTGTGGCAAAAACAAGATGCCCGGTTTCCGCGGCGGTAATTGCCGTGGAAATGGTTTCCAGGTCGCGCATTTCACCCACAAGAATAACATCCGGGTCTTCGCGCAGGGAATCGCGCAATGCCAGAGAAAACGAAGGCGTGTCGGCGTAGACTTCGCGCTGATTGACCACGCTTTTTTTATGCGGATGCAAATATTCGATCGGATCTTCGATCGTGATAATGTGGCAGGCCTGCTCGCGGTTCACCAAATCGATCATCGCCGCCAGAGTCGTCGATTTACCGCTCCCGGTCGGCCCGGTCACCAATACCAGGCCGCGTTGTTTACGGGCAAGCTCGGTGACGATAGGCGGGACTTCCAGTTTTTCCAATGTGGGGATTTCAAACGGGATAAAACGCAGCGCCGCCGCCATATAGCCTTTTTCATAAAAAACATTCACGCGGAAGCGGGCGATATAACTGTAGGTAAAATCGATGCTGCGCTGCTGAGCCAGTTTTCCTTTTTGTTCCTCATTGAGCATTTTGCCGATCAACGACTCGGCGTCGGTGCAGGTCAACGCGTCCATTTCGGTTGACAGAAGATGCCCATGCACGCGCAAAACCGGAGGCAACCCCACGGTTAAATGCAAATCGGAAGCATTTTTTTCAATAGCCAAACGAATGAGATCAAGAATTTCCATATCCTTAACTCTTCTCTATCTTATACTGAAGAACCAGCGCCTTAAGTTCTCCGATCAGGTCGTTCAACTTCCGGATCATCACCAGCGCTTCTTCCTCTTTTATTTTCTTATCCTTAAGATTGGAATACAGGGTCGTACTAAGCTGGGACAATTCCATAATCAATTTCCGGTCTTTCGTCACCAGCAAATGCATATTGTCGATCACGGCGTTAAAAGCCGTGGAGAGATTCTTCAACTCATCATCGCGGCGCAGACGCACACTGCGGGTAAGATCTCCCCGGGCGACTTCATGCGCGACTTTTTGCAGATGATAAACCGGCCCGGCCACTTTATGAGTCACGATAATCGCCGCGAACGCGGCAACCGCGAGCCCCGCGGGAATTTCCAGCAACAACCACCGGTTAATCTGATGGAATACTTCGGTTAAAGCCCAGCGCATTTCATAGCTGGAAAATTTTTCGGTCAGCAAAATCCAGTGGGTTACCAACACGGTTAAAACAATAATTCCGCTGGTCGCCAGGATCGCTACCAAAACTAATGCCGTATATTTAAGCTGCAGGCTTTTCTGCACAAGGAAGCGTTTGCGCACCAGAAACTCTTTTATTGCCATCATCCCCCCTGATGATCATTGGGCCATAATTGCTTCAGCGCGGGTTCAGCGCTGTTTTCCGTATTGCGGTAACCAGGCTATGCCTTTAGACTACCATATACGTTTTTAATTGTCAATTACGCGAATTAACCCGCATTGACACAAATCGGCACGAATAACATACGGTCGCTGAAAGCAATGGATACCCCGGCAGCGCACTGTTTTCTAATGCGCGCGTCAATCGATAAATTCGCGGTGCCACAGCGCAAACACCAGCAAGGCCCAAAGCTTGTGCCCGTTGTCGGTTTTTCCGGACATATGCGCATCGACACAACGGCGGACCGCCCCTTCCTGAAAATACGTCCGCAGCGGAGAGTGTGCGTCATCGACCATTTCCCGCAGCAGCGGATACAGCTCCCCGCGAAACCACGCGCCTATCGGAATGCCAAACCCCTGTTTTTTTCTGCGGATTATCTCCGGCGGCAGCACCCCGGACATGGACTGCTTTAAAATATACTTATTCGTTGTCCCGCGCAATTTTAATTCAAAAGGAATACCCGCCGCATATTCCATAAACACGTGGTCGAGGAACGGAGAACGCGCTTCCAGGGAATTTGCCATGGTCGCGATATCCATCTTCACCAGCAAATCGTTGGGCAGATAAGAAACCTTATCCACATTAGCCGTATCCTCGGCAAAATTCCTGCCCGGTTCCTGCGCATACAGCGCGGACAGGAATTGTTCATCCGATTGCCGCTGCGCCGCGGCGTTACTCGGCGGTATTAACAACTCCGCCTTTTCCTGCCGGTCAAACGCGGCAATCCATTCCAGGTATCGCGGCAGCGGCGCAAGTCCCATGCTTTTAAAAAATCTCCGTAATTGCCACAACCGCGTTCTCATGTCCCGGGCGCCGGGCAGAACGGAAAGCAGTTTATACACGCCCGCCGGGACCCCCCGGGGAAAACGGTCGAGAACCTCCGCCACCCGGCAGGCCCGGTACCGTTCATATCCGGCAAAAGACTCGTCGCCGCCGTCCCCGGTCAGAACGACCTTGACCTTTGACGCGGCAAATTTAGCCAGATAATAAGTCGGGATACAGGAATAATCCCCGAACGGTTCGCCATAATGACGGATCAGCATCGGCAGGATATCCACCGCCTGCGGGGTGACCAGCAATTCATGATGATCGGTGGCAAAACGGCCGGCAACCAAACGGGAAAATTTTTGTTCATTATAACGCTTGTGGGAAAATGAAACCGAGAACGTTTTGACCGCACCCGGACTATGCCGCGCCATCATCGCCACAACGGCACTGGAATCGATGCCTCCGCTCAGGAACACTCCGACCGGCACATCGCTGGCCAATCGCAGGCGGACCGCTTCATCAAGCTGTCCGGACAGACCTTGCGCATACTGACGAATACTTCCGCCGGCGGGAGTAATCGCCGGGAGACGCCAATAACGCCGCACACTCACTTTTCCGTCCCGCACCACCAGGTAATGGCCGGGCAGGAGCTTTTCCACCCCTTTAAACATCGTCCGCGGGGCCGGCACATATAAGAACGTCAAATACAGCTCCAGCGCGGCCGGATCCACTTCCCTCCGGATAAACGGCGCCCGGACCAGCGCCTGTAATTCCGACGCAAACACGAACCGCCGCTCGTCATGCCAGTAAACCAGCGGCTTTTTGCCCAGGCGGTCTCGGGCGACGAACAGTTTTCTTTGCGGGGCATCCCAAAGCGCGAACGCGAACATCCCCCGCAAACGCCGCAAACACTCTTCGCCGTATTCTTCGTACAGATGGACAATAACTTCCGTATCGCTCCGGGAGGCAAAGCCGTGCCCCTTGGCCTCCAGCTCGGCCCGCAATTCCGGAAAGTTGTATATTTCCCCATTGGCCGCCAGCCAAACCGTTTTATTCTCATTATGAAGCGGCTGGTCTCCGGTCACCAGATCGATAATCGAAAGCCGCCGGTGCCCCAGGCCGATCCCGTCGGCCTGATAATATCCGGCGCTGTCCGGACCGCGATGCACCAGAGCCGCGCACATGGAACGAACCAGCGACATATCCACCGGCCGCGCGTCAGCATTAACCACCCCGCAAATTCCGCACATGATTATCCTTATTTCCTTCCGGTTGAAAACATATCCGTAAGCAATATCGCCAACTGCCGGACACTTGATTCCAGTGAATATCCCTTCACAACCGTTTCCCGGCCGGCAAGGCCCATTCGGGTACGCCGGCTCTTATCGGCAATAAGCAGCGCCAGTTTTTCTTCCCATGTTTCCGGACTGCCGGCTAAAAATCCGTTATTACCGTCAACAATAAATTCCTTATACACCCCGGCGTCAGAGCAGACCACCGGGATCGCGCAGGACATATATTGCAATGCTTTCAGACCGCACTTCCCTCTGCCCCAGGCATCATCGTATAACGGAGCGATACCGATATCAAACTTTTTCACTTCTTCAACTTCCGAATCGGAGGCCCAGGGGATGCAAACGGTATCCACTCCGGGGATCGAAACATTACCCGCTCCGATCAGATGGAAACGGATCGAAAAGCTCCGGCTCAACCGCGCCAGCACCGGCCGCAACGAATCAAGGTAAAAGAGCGTATGCGGACTGCCGATCCAGCCGATAACGGTCAATTTCTTTTCGGCGGATCCGGGCGCAGCGGCATTCCAGCGGACCGTATCGATCGACGTGGGAATCACGCATACATCCGGATTATATTTCCGGGCGTATTGAGCCAGATAACGGTTTCCGGCAATAATCCGATTGCTTCTGCGAATAATTATTTCAACCGCACGCGGGTAACGTAATCCATATAACCAGCCCGATCTCTGCGGCGGCAGCAAAAATATCGCGTCATCAAAATCGAACACGATCCGGGGATGCGCCAAACTCATGAGTATTTCAAAAACCGGAAAGCACTGCGGGAGTATTTCCCTCTGAATAAATATAATATCGAACTTTTTCACCCGGAACAGGTCGAACATTCTCCGCCACAAAATCATTATTATGCGCCGCAGTTTATTCCACAGGGAACTATTTCCATACAGCGCGGCATAACACCGCTCCGGGATTGCCGGGCTCACACAACATTCCATCCCCTGCGCGGCCAAATAATCCAGAAACTGATACACCCGATAACGGCTTGCCGGGCCGTTTATCGCGGTCTGGGTTAAAAACAGTACTTTCATAACGTCACCGCATTAGTATTCGGTATTGCTCCAGATATCTGTTTCCGACAACATCAAACGAAAATTCCTCGACCGCTTTCCGGCGCGCCCGTTCTCCGAGCCGTGCCCGCAACTGCCGGTCCTCGATAATCTTCACAATCGCCTGCCCCAGACGGGCACTCTCATTCGCCGGAACCAGCAAAGCATCCTTTCCTTCGGCCACGACATCGGCTATTCCGCCGATATCGGTGGCGGCAATCGCCAAGCCGCAGGCACAGGCTTCCAGTAAAACATTCGGGTTCCCCTCTCGCCGGGACGGGACGACAAAAACATCCGCGGCCTGCATATAATCGCGCACGTTGTTTTGACTCCCCCGAAACAAGATGCCGGCGGAATGCTCTCCCCGGGCGACCATTCGCGCCATGGCCGCATACTCGGCTCCGTCACCCACCAAAACCAGACAAGCCCCGGGACATTGCCCGACTACCGCGGGCCAGGCTTCAACCAAAAGATCCACTCCCTTGCGGTGCTCGAATCTCCCGACAAATAATACGACCGTTTCGGCATCGATTTCCAACAACTGTTTTTTTTGCTTTCGCACAACCGCGTCGGCGGGGAAAAAAGCGGAAATATCCACCCCATTGCTGCTTAAAAAAAGTTTATCTTCCGAAATACCCAACGCGGTCATTTCCCGGGAAATCGAGCTGCTCAAACACACGATCCTGGCGGCACATGAAAGAAAAAAGATCAGCAAAGTTTTCCCCAGCCGGGACCCGGCGGCGATCGACGAGATATCGCCTTCAGTGGCAATTTTGATGATACTCTTGCGGCCGAATAAACGGGCGATAAACAATCCTAACAGCGTGGTCCGGGTCACGACATGGGCATGAACAATACGGGCTTTCCGCCCTTCCCCAAGCAAAAACCGGCACAACGCGTAACCGATCCGCAGATCCGAAAAAAAACCTTTTGTCTGCCTGGGTAAAAAGCGGTGCACCGGGATACCCTGTCTACATTCCCGTTCGACTCCACCCTGTCCCCGGGTGGTCAGGATACCGACCTCCACGCCGTGGTTGCGGCAGAAGACGCTCAATCCCCAAGCCTGTTTTTCATATCCGCCGATCCGATCCAGATCCGGAACAATCATGCACACATTCATAGGCTTTTCCCTTTACCAAGCTTCAGAATAATTTCTCTGATTTTCGGACCCCAGACGGCCAGAGTGTATTCCCGCAAAACTTTCTCCCTGCCGGCCTTCCCCATACGGCGGCGTTCGTCCCGATCGGCAATGAGCCGGCGAAGACTTGATTCCCATTGTTGTTCATCCGCGGCCAGGAATCCGGTTTTTCCGGGTTCGACAATCGAGCAAATTTCTCCCACCGGGCTGGCAACCACCGGTATATTCATGGACATATATTCCAAAGCCTTGTACCCGCATTTAAACGCATTGAACTCATTATCGATCAACGGATATACTCCGATATCGAACCGTGCCAGCAACGCGGAAATATCCCCAGGGTCATCCCAGGCCGGCGCATCGATAATCTCCACGAAAATACCGGGCAGGGTTGAAAACATCGAGTGGATGGCGCGTTCTCCCAACGCACCGGCAATTACCAGCCTCAACGGATATACCCGGGCTAAAACACGTAACGGCTCAAGCAGGATTCCTAAATCTTTCGCATAGGCTTTGCCGTCGCCGATCCAGCCGATAACCACCTCGGTTGTATCGCTCTTTTCCGGGACCGCATATTTACCTTCATCGATAACGCTGGGTATATAATATACGGGACAATGAGCGCTGCGCGATAATTTTTCCAGAGCATGACTTCCGGCAAATACGGCGGAAGCGCGGCGCATAATCCGCAATGCTCGTCGAGCGGCGCAGCTATCCGCCGTCAACCCCGCCGGCGCATCGTCAAGATCAAAAATTACATTTTTGTTTAACCACCGGCATATCAGAAAGACGAGGTAATCACCGCGTGAATACCTTTTCTGAAAATAGATCACGTCACTGTGCCGCACGGCCTTTAAAAATTTAAGCGGATTCATTCCGCCGCAGCCGTTGATAATTTCAACGTCCATCCCCTGAGCCGACAGATATTCGGCCAGTTGATACCCGCGCACGCGCGAACTTGCTTTCCGGCGGTCATAACGCAGAAAAAAAAGAACATGCATTTTTTTGCTTTTCACTTTTTTCGGACAAGCCCCCCAAACCGTCGCATTTCCCGAATAATTTTCGCATGCGTCCCCCGGACACCGTTAACCCTGAGCGAACCGGCATAACGCAGTATTAAACGCAACAACGCGTTAACCCCCGCGATTTCGAAAAAATAATTTACCGCCATAATCGCCCTTACGGCCATTACACTTGCCTTACCGTGGTGTTTCCGGAAATAAGCCGCCACCCCATTCCAAAAGTAATGCTGATACAGACGCCGGGGCAATTTGCCTACCGAGGTCCCTCCATAATGCCGTATCGTTGCCGGCGCGACCACGTGAATCTGGAATCCGGCGTTCTTTATTCTTCGGCACAGGTCGACGTCATTAAAAAAAATGGGGAATTCTTCATCGAACAATCCGACCCTCGCCGCCACTTCCCGTTTAACCATCAGGCAGGTAGCCCCGGGCTGATCGATATTTTCCGTAAAACAGAATTTTTTTTCATCGTAAAAATAAAATTTCTTCGTACGCTGGCCACGAAATAACAGATCAATGACTTTCCCCAGCGGGGTGAACCAAAAAAATACGATGGCGACATTAGGAAACCGGCGATAAAACTCACGCTGCAAAGCCCCGTTTTCGGATTCAAACAAACAACTCACCGCACCCACCTCATCATGGCCCAAAAGATAGCTCCGCATTACCGCAAACGCTTCCGGATAAACCAGGGTATCCGGATTCAGGAACACCACCGCATCGGCCTTTGCCCGGGCATAGCCCTGATTGTTGGCTTTAGCAAAACCCTCGTTCGACGGATTCTCGATAACCTGCGCCCGGGGAAATTCCCCGCGAACCGCCGCCGCACTGCCGTCGGATGAGGCATTGTCGACGACAATAAGCTCAAACGGCAGCACCGGCAGGGAGCGGTAGATCGACCGGACACACTCCAGCAAAAAATCCTTTGTGTTCCAATTGACGATAACGATTGATAATAACGGCGCATTATCCGCTCTTGGCATCATGGACTTTCCCGCATCGACTCGCCCGGCTCCCCCGGCGGTTTAGTGTTTTTCTTCGCGCAGAAAACATTTTTCAACCAGCGCAGCCATGCCGTTATCCTCCAGCTGGTTGAAGCCTTCAACTCGGCGATTTCCAATTTAAGATCTTTAACCGTGTCCATATCATTATCGACATCCAGCAAAAAATGCTCGATCGCCGCATCCGGTTTCCGGGATGACGCAACCGCGACAAAAAACATCGGTTCGAGCGCATCGCCGCCGGCAAGGCGAAACACCCCATCTCGACAATCGACATAGTCTTTTTTAACCGCGTGGGCCGGTTCATTAAGCGGCCATATACTCGCTCCCACAACCGCCCGCTGACCGAAAAAAGACACCTGAGGAAAATAGCCGGATATAAGCCGGCGCAATTCTTCACCGTACAATTCCCGCTTATGAAAAGGGTTCTTGATCGGCTGCACATCGGCATGCAACGATTTATTCGGCGAAGAAACGATAAATACTCCGTCTTTTTTAAGTAAGCGCTTAACCTCTTTTAACAACTGTTCCTGTTCATCGACATGTTCGATCGCCTCAAAACAGACGATGACATCAAAAATCGCCTCCCCGGCAAGGGGAACCGCCAGGACCGACCCCGCAAGGAATGAAAGATTCGCCTTTGAATAATACCGCTGCGCATGCGCTATCGCCGCCGGGTCGACATCCATACCGACAACCTGTCCCGCTTTTGCGGCAAGGGTATAACTGCCGTATCCTTCGCCGCAGGCAAGATCCAGCACGGTCTTCCCGGATGCGAATAATGTCGCAAAAGCATACCGCTGCCAGTGCTCGTAATGAATGGCCCTTCCCCCGGTCCACGGCACATAGCGCTCTCCGGTCCAGCTTATTTCCATATATATATATCCCCTTATTTACTCAGTGAGAAAACGACTGCACGCTGAGGCGTGAATTCAGATCGATTATT
>JAQULA010000035.1 GCA_028718845.1 Candidatus Omnitrophota bacterium | reverse complement strand
CGAATCCCGATCCGTGTCATAGATCGTAAAATACGGCGCGCTGCCGAAATGACCGTACACCTGCGCCTGTTTGCCTTAATTCGTTTCGGTTGGAATACATAGTTTCATGGCCTTCTCTCTTTCTGTTTACCGGCGACAAATACGGTTTGACAACGATCCCGGTACGTCTTCACGGTTAGCCCCAGTTTTTTCAAATAAACTTTGATCTCGTTAAGCGGCATACGCGTCTGCTCGTGCTTATGGCCCTCCGATCGATGCACCCGGCCCATGATCGCCTCGCCGCGTTTATTCAAATCCGCGATAACCACCGCATCTTTTGCGACGCGGACCATCTCCCTGATGCACTGTTGCGGACGCTGCGCGTGATGAATAAAATTGACCGAGACCACCCGGTCGAAAGAACCATTTTTATAGTTCAGTTTTTCCGCGTTCATGCGCCGCAGAACAACCATCCGGTCCAGCCCCAGGGCCTGGAGATTTTCCCGGGCGGTTTTCTGCGCTGTCCGGTCCAGATCGATCGATATCAGCCGCAGGCCTTTTTTCGCCAATGCCATTGCCATATGTCCTTTACCCGTGCCGACCTCAAGGATGCGGCCCTGGACAATGCCGGCTTTATCGACAATAAATTGTCTGGCCTTGGGAATATCGTAGCCAAGACGCTTGAACAGCGCCATTTTTTGCCGTTCTTTTGCGTGGACAAGCTTCATTTAAGCCCGGCTTTCCTCAATATCGCCATCATCGGGCACCAATTAGTGAACGCCGATTGAAACAGATTGGCCCCGACGAATGCCGTGAACCACAACCAGCGGATATCCACAAAATGGGCCAGAACCACGCTGATCAGAATGAACGCGCCGGCGATTCCCCGCAATACCCTTTCCATAACATCCTCCTTCTTTATTACATTTCATCCGCCACAAAGCTTGTCGGATAACCGAACGCCCTGCGTTCGGTTAAAACCCGTAGCGCAGCCGCATAAACACATTCTTGTTCTTCTGCATCATGCCGAAATCGGTGATCTCGTCCTCTCCCCACGGCAGGTTTGCGCCCACGGTCAGCTTCCACTGGTCGCTGATATCATAAGCGCAGGACAGCCGCAAATACCCGTCCTTGTCCGAAGGCGACCAGAAATTAAACAGCCCGAGCATGACCGTTTGGTTCTTGTACAGCTTCGTGATTCTCTGCGTCAGCAAATGCCGGTATTCATCCCAGACGTAATCGTACGGCAGCAGGGCGGCGCTGTAAGCGGAATAATCCAGTTTCTGCTCGCAGAGATACTGCAGGCCGAGTTTAAGATCGTTACCCAGGTCCTGTTCATAACCGAGCAGCCATTTCAGCATCGAATTCTCGATCAGGCGGTTATCGCCCGCGTCATCCTGCACGGAATGATAATACCCCATCTCGATACTGGCGATCCCGGAGCCGAACGGGCCGCGCAAACTCGTGCCGTAAGCGTCCAGGCGCTCGTAAAACAACTGCTGGGCGGCCTCATCCAGATAACTGCGCGGTGAAGGATCGAATCCCCGGTAAAAATATACCGCGCCTTCGGCGCTGTCAAAATTGCGGTAAATACGCAGGGCATACTGCGCGTTCTCCGCCTGCATTGCCGGCCTTATCGCGCTGCGTTCGCTCGCCCGTCCGGTTATCCCGCCCTGAAAACTGTCGAAAAACGACAAACGGTCGCCTTCGGGCATGGTATTGGCGGTAAAGTACGGGATCAGCACGAAATCGATATTGGCCGGCTCCGGATACAGCGACATGCGCAGAGCGTCGGAAGGCTTCTTTAAATACTCATCATCCCGACCGGTATAGAATGAAACATAATCCTTCGGAAACAGGTCATTGATGAACAGGTAATCTCCGGTCCCCCAGGTCAACACCTGCCGGCCGAGTTTAACATCCACTAAATCCGACGGCCGGAAAGCGAGATTCAATTCCCGCACCTCCGAGTAAGCCGTGGTTTGGAAATATTCATCCACTACCGCGTCGCCTTTAAACCGGATCACGCTGTTCCAGTCTGAAAAAACGTTATCGCCGGTCACGGCATAGCGGGTTTTCAATTGCAGCCGCTGTTCGAGCAGATTATAATCTTCATGTTTGGTCAGCGTGTCCCGGCTCAAACGCGCACCGTAGTCCTGCTCGATGAAACCGTTCCACTCCGGCAGGTCCGCGGCCCGCGCGGATAAAGCCGCCCAGAATAACATTATAAAACTTAAAATACAAACGCGTTTCATGTCCTCACTCCTTCAGCCACTGCTGCGGCGGCGTGCGCAGGAACCGTTCGGTAAATATCTCGTCCTGTAATCCGATATCGTAGCGGACCTGGCTGAATTCCGTAACCGTGTTGGAATTGGCGTTCAGGTCCGCGGCCTTCATCCGGGTAACCGTCGGATAACCCTGGATATTCTGGACCTCCAGGGCCTCGATCGTGCGGTATAACTTCCCGGATTTGTCGAAATACTCCGCGGACATCGGAACAAAATTATGCTTATCGATCTTCATCGTGTAATAGGAAAATTCCACTGAAGCGGGGTCCTTGGGCGTGTTCTTCAGCGTATAATACGCGTCATCGCTCGCCGTCAGTTCATGGGTATCCAAATCGATGGACCGTCCGGAAATATCCTCGTATAAAAACGTCGTCCCGGCGAAACTGGAACGCTTGTCCGAGGCGGCAATGCGGCGCACCAGGTCCATGGCCGGCAGATACAGCCAGCGGTCATCGTCTTTGCCGACATGTTTCCAGACGATATAACTCATGCCTTTAACATCGTTGGGCTTGTGGAAGTAGACGTAATATTTTTGATCGCCGCCCGCTTGGACGTTCAGCTTCAGGATAGTCAATTGCCGCTGACGGGTGCGGCCCTGGCTGTCGGTAACTACCATCGACGCTTTGGCACTGCCGTCCTTTCCCTGATAATAAGAACTATTATTCGCCTTGGCAACGATCTCATCGACGCTCAATTCCTGGGCACAGGCATTGCCCGCCAAAAACAGCACTGCCGACACAACCATTAATTTTTTCAGCATAATTACTCCTTTCCGCCGCGCGTAACGCGTTATGTTTTACAGATTTTATGCTGGGAAACTACGGCGCAGGCCCCGGACAAGACCGCGATCACCGCCACGCAGATTATCGTCGTCACGTTAAACTCCGCCAATTCGTATCCCAGCAGGACATAAGCCACGGCCGAGGAAACGATAACCGACATCAGCACGCATTTCCCGCAGGAACACACCGCTTTTACTTTTGATTCTTCGAACACCAGCCAGGGGAAACCGGTAATCAATGCCGGCAGCATCATCAAGGTCACCACGCTGGCCACGAGCATGATCATGAACATGAAAAATCCCACCGTATTATACGGCACCAGCGGCGAAGCGAACAGCGGCAGGAACCCGATCGATATCACCAGCGCGTTCTTTATCAGCGCCCGGGCCGGCGAACCGAACATCCCTTCGGCCGTTTTGGGCCAGCTTGCGTTTTCCGCGTAAAGCATACGGCTGCGTTCGATGAAATGAATGGCGAAATCCACGGCCAGTCCCAGGGTCAGCGCGGAGAGCACCGCTACCGGCATATCGTATTCCTTGCCGGTAAATCCCAGCGAGCCGTAAATAAACAAAATGGTCACGGTCAGCGGCAGCAGGGACACCAGGCCGGTCACCGGAGATTTGAACAACACGATCATCATGAACAAAACGATAAGGAAACTGCCGAGAAAATTCACCAGCATGCCCACGACCATCTTGTCCTGCCAGACCATATTAAGGTAGGTCAGCCCGGCCCAGCGGTAGGAAACCGTAAACGGCGCCGGATGGGCCTTGAAATATCCGTCGACCTGCCTGACCACCGCGGCCATCTGCTTATTGTCCCCGGAGGTCAGCTGCATCCAGACATTGGCCTTGGAATAATCCGGGTTGACAAAATGCCACAAATCGTCCGGTTTATGCGAATTCTCGAAAGAGATAAGCGACTGGGCCACGGCCTGCGGCGTCGCCGGGATGACATTGTTCTGTTTATCCCCGCCGAGAAGTTCGTAATAGACCTTTTTGGTTATATCGGCGATGGACGTCGATTTACCGACAATGCCCTGGGACAGCAGATACTCCTGCAGGCCTTCGATATAACGCAGCATCTGCGGCTCCTGAAATACCTGGGCTTCCTTATCCGCTGCTTCCAGCACCAAATACGCGCTGTAAGTCCCGCCGAAATGCGCGTTCAACACCTTGTCCGCCACCCGGATCGGATGCTTCGGATTGAACCACTTGATCGGGTTATCATTGATCTGGATATGGGTTATCCCGTAAATCGACAACGCGATAAGCAGCAGCGAACCGATAAGCACCGGCTTCCAGCGGGCCACGGTAAATCTGCCCCAGGCCGAAAGCGCCCGGGCCAAAACCCCCTGCCCGGCTTCATCCTCATGCACTCCGAAGTCGCCCATTTTTTTCTCATCAAGCACGGCGACATAAGCCGGTATCAGCAGCACGGTGAGCACCCAGGCCAGGGCCACGCCGAAGGCCACGGCGATCCCAAACACCTGCACCGGCGGTATCGGCGCGAAAGAAAGCGAAAAAAATCCGGCCACCGTGGTCAATGACGTAAATAAATTCGGACGGTACAGATCGTTCAGCACAACCGTGATCGTCTTATTCTTATCCTTATAAGTACGGTACTTCTCAAAAAACTCGTTCAGGATATGGATGGAATCGAGTACCGAGATCGGCAGCAGAAAGATCGGGATCATCGAACTCATAATATGGATCGGGAAACCCAGCCCGACCATCACTCCCATGGTAATGATCACCACGACCATGGCCATTACCAAGGGCATGATCACCAGGGCCACGTGCTTGAAAAACCACCACATCAGCAGAAAGATGACCAGCACCGCCAGCGGCGCCGAGATGCCCATCTGCCAGAACATTTCCACGCCGAAGGCGTCCTCGGCCAGCGGCAAACCGGTCAGATAATACCGCTCGACGCCGGAATATTTGCGCAGGATCTTCTGGATGTCTTTGGAAACGCGATAACTTAATTTTTTCTCTTTGATCGGGACATAAATACACAACGCCTTGCCGTCGCGTGAAATAAGCGTGTCGTAAAACATCGGGTTGTCCAGGGAACGCGTCTTGATCCGCAGGGCATCCGCGGCGGTATAGGGAGGATTCCCCATCAGCCAGCGGAAACTGATCGTCCCCGGCCCGGCCTGCTCGATATCGTCCTTATTCGCCAGGCTCATCAATTCATAGGCAATAACCCCGTCGATTTTTTTCACCTCTTCGGTGATATCATAAACCTTTTCCAGGGTCGCCGGATTAAAAACACCTTCGGCGTCCTGTTCATTGACCACGCCCAGCACGATATAATCGTAAATCGTGAATTCTTTTTTCACCTCATGGTTAAACACCCGGACAAATTCTTTTTCCGGGAGCATGTTCTCCGGGTCGGTATCCACCTTGACCCGGATGAACGCCGCCAGCGCGGCTAGCACCGCCAAAGCAGTGACCAGGAAAACAACCTTGGGTTTTTTCAGGGCAAACGCGATCAGTTTATCGATCATTCTCGGCCTCCTTTCGAAAAGTCTCCGCACTTATTCTCTTCAAATCCGGTTTTTTTCCGGACACCACATAGGTACCCCCGCCGATACGCAGCGCCTTACCGCACAAAACCGCTTCCGCCACCTTCTTTCGGGCGGATTCGATAATGTTGCCGAAGGTCTGCCGGGAGATCTTCATTTTCCTGGCCGCGTCGGCCTGGTACAGGCCCTGACGGTCGGCAAAACACAATGCCTCGCACTCGTCGACCGTCAGAACGATCTCTTCCAGAGAAACCAGAGGTATCCCCTGGGGTTTAAAATAACGCACCCTGGGTTCCTGCCGGACGCAACGGCACTTCCGAGGCCGGCCGCGAATCGTCTTGTTTTGTATTTTTGGCATATGCTAATAATATACCCGGATTGGGCCGCTGTCAACCATTAATTTTCAAACCGGGTGTTTTGCGCGGAAGCTGCCTCCGGAGTTGCCGGGAGCGGAATAAGGTATTCTTTTAATATCCGGCCGGTCCAGAAAATACCGGTAATTCCGGAACCGATATCCGTGATCAGCCGGCCCCAGAACACCCCGGACAACCCGAATATTTTTGCGCCGAATAACGACAGCGGGATCAGCAGGATTATGACGCGGATCGTGTTCAGTACCGCGGACGCGGCCGGTTTGTGGATCCCGGTCAGGCAGAATCCGGCGTAGCGGTGCACCTCCAGAAAACCATAACCGAAACAGGTGATATGTAAGTATCTGACCAGGACATTAACCACCGCCGGGTCTTTGGAAAATAATCCGCCCAGCGGCCGCGCGATCAGGATAAATACCCCGGCAATAGCGACCCCGAATAACAATGCAAAAGTCATGGCGCCCTTTCGCGCGGTCCGGATACGATCGAACCGCTTAGCCCCGTAATTCTGGGCGACAAACGGGACCAGGGACATACCCACGGTCATCGGGACCATGAACGCGAACATCTCGATGCGGCCGGCGACCCCGCAGGCGGCCACGGCCGCCGGGCCGAACCCGGCAACGATCTTGATTACCACCGCCGCGGAAAGCGGAGTTAAAATCGCGCTCAATGTGGTCGGGATGCCCAGGCGCAGGACCCGTCTCCAGGAAGCAAATATTTGCCGGCGGGAATGCGGTAAAAACGAGATCAACCCATGCCGGGAATGCAAAACATATACCGCTCCGGCCATTACTCCCGTTTCCGATAAAACCGTGGCCAGGGCCGCGCCCTGGATCCCCATCCGGGGAAAGCCGAATAAACCGAAAATCATGATCGGATCGAGAATAAAATTAAGCACGGTCCCCATGACCATCAGCAGGCTCGCCGCTTTGGTGTTGCCGGTACCGATAATGATATCGCCGAACATCATTTGTACTACCCGAATGACCAGTCCGATATACCAGATCTGCATGTATTGCCGGGTCATTATCAGAATTGTCCCGGAGGCGCCTAAACGCGAAAACACCGGCGTGATCGCTGCCATCCCGATCACGGTCAGGACCGCGGCAATGCCCGCGGAGAGAAACAAAGCGTGCGTCGTGATCCGCGCCGCGGTCTTATGTCTGCCTCCGCCGAGGGCGTGCGCTACTATCGACATCGCCCCGGTCCCCAGGCCGCGCATGATAAATCCCAGCAGCATTACCACCGGGAAGGTGAACGACATTGCCGCCAACGCATCGGTGCCCAAACGCGACACAAACCAGGTATCGGTTAAATTATAGGCGTTCAGGGCAAAGGTGCCGGCGAGCATGGGCACGGCCATGTGCAGCAGGGTCTTTAAAACGCTTTTTTTCACCAGCGGAGTCATTATCGCGCTACCCTTCCAAAGTTCTTTGAAACCATCCGGTCATCAATTCTTCCATTTTCTCGCGGTGATTTTGAACAAGCCGCTCGGCATGCAATCCGTCTTTGATCAGGACAAGTTTCTTTTTTTCCTGCGAAACGTGATATGCCTCATAAAGAACGCGGGAATGATGATCTTTGATTATCCAATCCTTTGTCCCGTGAATAAACATGATCGGAATATTCTTAATCCGCCGTATCTGGGTAAGCGGTTTCGGTTTGCGCAGGAACATATTTCCGGTGCGCGCGCCTTTGCCTTCCCAGCCGCATTCAAAATTATCTTTCAGGTCGGAAAACATCTCCGGCTCCCAGAAATGATAATTGATCTCCCAAAAACTCATCGGCGCGCTCACCAAAACCATGGCGGCGACATCATTGCCATGACCGACGGTATTGATCGAAACCGCCGCTCCCAGCGAAAACCCGATTATTCCGATCGAATCGTAATCAAATCCCCGGACGTAATCAAGCACCGCTTCCAGATCGAAACGTTCCCGGGCCAGCCAAGTGAATATGCCTGAGCTTTTCCCGTGCCCGCGAAAATCGAAAATGCAGGTGTCATAATGCCGGGCAATAATCTGCTGTACTGTTTTCATCCAGCGATTCTGCATGCTGTTAAAAAAACCCGGACAAATAATAACCAGACTGCGCCGCCCGTTCAGGGCGTGCTCATAAGCGATGGAAACTTTGTCCTGGGTGAGCAAAAAACCTTTTTTAAGTTCCGGCGTCATTCTTTCTCCCTGGTCGCTTGATTTTCGCCTCAATCATTATTTCCCGATGAAAATCGCAGGGATATTATATCACTTCTGGCCAAAACTCCGCGGGGATTTTTCGATTCGCAGGATAGAATGCCCTTAAATTGCCTGTTCGATAACCGGGCCCGATGCCATCTCGAACTCCGGCGGGGTCTTGTCGGCGGCCCGGCCGAGTTCCACGATCACTGCCAGGACTTTATCGCGCTCGCCGGGATTACGGCCGGGAAGAATAACCGTGGACGCTTTTGCGGGAGAAAAATTACGGTTTTGGCCGAATGCGCCCGGCCCATAAATCCGGGTCAGGCCCTCGACAAGCCGGGCTTCGATCCAGGCCGCGTCATCCGCCGGCGTAAACCCCGGAGATTCGGCTATCGTAATAATTGCCGGGGTTTTCCCTTGCCCCGCCAACACCGAGAGCTGCTCCAGGACCGCATCGATATTCTTTTGGATCTGTTCGCGATCCGGCCGGAAATAAACCGCTTTAAATACCGCCGCGGCCAGCCGGTGTGAAGAGACATTGTCGCTTTCCAGCGTTTTATTGAGCAGATCCCAATCGACATTTTCCGTGGTATACAAAGCGAAATAATCTAAATCGAAATCCAGCGCAAAACCGGATTTAATGTCCGCCTTCGCCCCCATTGCCGACAAATCGCCGATATTCAAACTAAACCGTTTTGACTTTTTCGCGTCCGGATACGCGGACGGATTATCCGTAAACAGCATTATCCCGTCAAGAAACACCACGCCTTCTTCCCTGGGAGCCCCGGTCCATTCATCCGGCTGCCGGACCCAAACCGTATTCCTCAACATCGGTTTCCCCTGGGGTCCGGTCAAAAAAGCCGGGTAATTAAACGCGTCGATTCTCAACTGCCGGGCTAATTGCCTGGCCGCTTCAATCTGCCGGGCCGGATCATTTATATTCCGGATATCCCGCCACGCTTGAATCTGTTCATCCCGGATAAGCGCCCGGTCATCGGCATGCCAGTCAAACCGCACTAAATCCGACTCCGGCTGCAGTGTCCCGTTTATATTCGCTTCGGCCCAGTCGGCTAAAACATTATTGTGCTTTCCTTCTCCGCGCCCCGTATGAGTGTGAATAACAATATTCGTACCGGGAATCATCTCCGCCGCATAGCGCCCGGCACGGACCTCGGCCGGCGATTCCATATTTTGCCGCTGGGCCGCCGACAGGTCGGAGGGGCTCACCCCGCTGAAAACCTGCAGCACGGCGACAATAAAACCCAAACTAAAAACCCGGCTCCAGGCTTTTGCCTGCCGGGCAATGTAACCAAAAAATGAAAATTCAGGTCGAGCAATCGCCTCCGGCGGTTCGGCACGCGCCGGTTTTATCGTCGATTCCGGCGCATTCTCTCGCGCGGCGCGAATAAATCGGGAAAACCCGTCTTGAAAAATTTCAATATTAATCGCCGCTTTCGGCGCCAGGGTTGTTAATGCCGCCGGCTCCCGAACAGACGAATTGAAATCGTGCGCCCGGGCGCACGGCATCATTAAAAATGCCTGGATCAGGATAATCGCGGTTAGTTTGAATGAATATTTCATGTGCTCCCGCTTTAAATCGCGTTTTCGATAAACCGGGTTTGGTTTTCCCACGCATTCACCCGGTCAGAGGTTGACGGAAATTCGCCGGCCGCCGCTCCGTCAACCAACTGCCGTACCCGTTCCAGCACCTCCTGGATAACCATATATTCCCGGGGGGCAAAAGCGGCGCGCTCTCCCCGCAGTGCCGTTGCCGTCTCGGCAAGAAAATATTCCAAATTGGTGATTAGTGTCTCGGGAAACAGGATGTGAAACTGCCGGATATGCGCCGTCAGGCTCTCCCGGTTCGTGTCCATAATAATTTCTTTAAGCAGGCCGGCTTCAGTTTTACCGGCCTGTATCGTACCATTATCGAAAGAAACCGCCTGAGCGATGTTATCGGCAATAATTCCCTGAATGTTCTCCGCGGCGAACTGCCCGCCGAGGGATAAATTCCGGATTGCCGCCATGAACAGGTCCGCGTCGACTCCCGCTTCCTCCTTAAAATACCGGGCAACTTCTTTTTTCTCCAGCAGCTCGTAAACAGCCTGCGTTTCCTCGCTCAGTTCCCGCACGTGCGCCGTTAAAAATCCTTCGAACGCCGGGGCGTTCGATTTTGCCAGCAATTCCGGCCACGCGGCCTTCTCGATATTAACCCGTTTCGTTCCGTAGGCGATACCGAAATTATGCTTAAAATCGCGGCCGAAGGTCTCGTCATATTCCTCCCGGGTTTCTCCGGCGATCTCATATCCGTGTTTTTCCAGTAAATAACGGGTCAGCAGCCGGGCGATGCGGCCGTTGCCGTCGGTAAACGGATGGATAATTCCAATGAGATAATGCACTCGTCCGGCCAGGGCAAGCACCTGCGGCCGGATATCCGCGCCGGCTTCTTCCAGCCGGGCTATTTCATCGTCCTGTTCGTTCATCCAGTCAATCAACGCACTGATCAGTTGCGGAATCGCCTTCGGAAGCGGATGTTCTAAATACGGAAGCCCCAGTAACGCACTCCGCCGGTATTCTCCCGGCACATTGGCATTCCCTAATTCCGCCGGTATCCCGCCGTTGGCGATATGCATGGCCAATTCCGGAGTGATCTCGATGGTTGTCCGGCCAAGCAGTTTATGCAGCGCCAGCACATCCGGCTCGCTAAGCGGGACTTCCTGCATTATTTTTTCCCGCAAAAATTCGACTGCCCCTTGATATCCTTCCTGCGCTTCCCGGCCTCGGCCCTCCTCTACCCCGGAAAAAAATCCTTTACCGCGGTCGGCTTGGACATGCGCGATTGTTGCCGACGCATCGGCAAAAGCAGTCGTAAACAACTGCTCGTCAACCTGCGCCGGCGGCGATAAGGTCGAGGCCCGGTCCAAACACGAATCCGCCATGGCCGGCCGCGTCGCCAAGACAAAAAAGACAATAAACACCCATTTCCCATGATTACGCATAGGTATTATTACAACTCCATTTAGAGTTAAACGTTATTAATCGTTTACTGATAATGCGTTACAATAGAATTATACCATATTTTGCACAGATGTGCGAAGATAACGAGATTGCTGGAAAAGTTTAGGCTTGAATGGGCATGGTTTGAACGCAGAAATTACTAAAACCCGATTTTTGGGGAGATAAATTTATATACTTAGCTTAAGGACAATGCGATTGGTGTAGTCCTCTAAAGAATCCAGCGGATGATGCGTTATCGGCATCCAGTATCCCGAAACAGAGTACTCTCCGGAGGCCTGACAGCGAAACTGTCCGAAATCAGAAAAATCAAAAATCACATCCCCGGTCGCGCTGTCTTTTGAAATTTTACCGCGCACTTCAAGAAAATACGGATTGTCACGGCTAA
>JAQULA010000034.1 GCA_028718845.1 Candidatus Omnitrophota bacterium | reverse complement strand
TTGGTAAATACAGCCACTTCTTTTTTCTTTAATTTATCAAAGGTGCCGTCGTCGCGCATCCGTTCGATTTCGTCCAGACGTTTAATGCTTTTACGGATCGTTTCAAAATTCGTCAATGTTCCGCCCAGCCAGCGCTGATTGACATAAAACATGCCGCAGCGATTCGCTTCTTCAACCACCGTCTGCTGTGCCTGCTTCTTCGTTCCGACAAACAAAATATATTCTCCCCGCGCCGCAACCTTAGCCAGGAATTCACAGGCTTTTTTCAATTCCTGTTCGGTCTTTTCCAGGTTCACGATATAAATACCGTTGCGTTCGCCGAAGATATAACGAGCCATTTTCGGATTCCAGCGCCGCGTTTGATGCCCGAAATGCACCCCAGATTCTAAGAGTTGTTTAATTGAAACTACCAACGTATTCCTCCTTTGTAAAATACCCCATTGTGAACTCAACAATGAATTTTTTTTAAACGTTTAAATACTATACCATATCTTTTTACTTTTACAAGCATTTTTTCATTTTTTATAGCGCCCGGGAAAACCCCCGCTCCCGGGACCAATCCGGCCTATTCCGCCGGGGCGCGGGTCAATGCATAAATTCCAGCTTGGAAAGCCGGGTATAAACCCCGCCCTTGTTCAGGAGTTGTTCATGCGTTCCCTCCTCAACGATCCGCCCTTCCTCAATAACGATAATCCGGTCTACCTTTTTAACCGTCGCTAAACGGTGGGCAATAACAAACGCCGTCCGGTTTACCAGTAATTTATTCAACGCCTCCTGCACCAACAGAGTCGATTCCGCGTCCAGCTGAGAAGTTGCTTCATCCAGAATCAGGATCGGGGGATTGTCCAAAATCGCCCGGGCAATAGCCAAACGCTGCTTTTGCCCGCCGGAAAGCTTCATCCCCATGTCTCCGATAATGGTCTCATAGCCCTGCGGCAGGTTCATGATAAAGTCATGCGCCTCGGCAATCTTCGCCGCCTTAATCACGTCATTCTCTCCGGCATCTATCCGACTGTACGCGATGTTATTCCTGACTGTATCATTAAACAACATAAGGTCTTGCGTAACAATTCCTATTTGTTTGCGCAGTGATTTAAACGTCACCTCGCGGATATCCACTCCGTCAATTTTAATCGAGCCGGAAACCGGGTCGTAAAAACGGGGCAAAAGATTGACCAGCGTTGTTTTACCCGTACCGCTGGCTCCGACCAGACCGATGACTTCGCCTCTTTTTACCCGCAAATCGATATTTTTCAGAATCAGGGTATCATTGTACCCGAAACTTACGTTTTCAAAAACAATGCTTTGGCTTAACTGCGGCAGTTCGAACGCATTTTTACGCTCAACCACATTGACCGGCGCATCCAGGATCTCAAATATCCGCTTTGCCGCAGACAACCCCTGTTGATTAATTGTGTGAATTTCACTCAAACGCCGGCAGGGCCGGATCAGAGAAAGCATTGCCCCCAGAAAAAGAATAAAAAACCCCGAAGACATACGCTGGCCGATAACCTCCCGCCCCCCATAATACAACACAATCGCTCCGCCGCAAGCCCCGATAAATTCAGTTAAAGGACCCAGGACCAGCGCTCGGCGCTGTAAACGCATCATGATTTTATAAAAAGAATAATTGTGGCCGGCTACTTTACGGATCTCTTCATCTTCCATGGAAAAAGCCTTCACAATGCGGATACCGGAAATTGTCTCAAATAATTTACGGTTAAGGTCTCCCATTTTCTCCTGCGCCTGGGTACTGATCTTTTTTATCACTCTACCTACATGATAAATCGGAAACGCGACCAGCGGAACCAGTACAATCGACATAACCGCCCATTTCCAATTGATATACAGCACAATCCCGGCCAGAAAAATCATCGTTAAAAACTGGTATACCAGGTCGGTCAGCCCAACCTGCATAATCCCCTTGATAATATCGACATCATAGGTTATCCGTGATACCAAAATACCGGTCGCACTCTGGGTAAAATAATCCATGGAAAAATACTGGATCTTACGGTAAATCGCGTCCCGGATATCCCGGATAACCAATTGACTCAGTTTGGTCAGCAGATATGAGCGGCCGAAAAAAAACACCCCTTTAAAAATAAACATCACCAGTATTACCATCACCACAAGATTCAGCATTTGCAAAGGCGGGATATCGTTAATTTTATCGATAAACCCATTCAGCCCGGCGGGCAAAGGCCGCTCAAACACGATCTTCTGCCCGCCCAGGATCTTGTCGCTCAACGGAACAAGCATGGTCAGAGACGCGCTGTCAAAAAAAGCCGAAAAAACCATAAATACCACGGCCAATGACAACGTGAATATATGCGGACGGATAAACTGCAATAAACGAAAATAAAGTTTCATAATACTAACCTTTTTACCATTAAATCCGGATTCTTACTACAAGAATATTTTTATCACTGCCGGCTTTCCCGCCTTATTAAGCGGTTTACCGTTCGATTGCCGGCTGTAAGCCTAATATCAAAAGCTACTTATTGGTTTTCGTTTTAATTTTTTTGCGGCTTGGCGCTTGCGGCCATTATCGGAGACCTTGCGCTGCTTTCGGATGTATTCGACAATAACTTTTTTCGCTTTGCGAAAAGCTTTCGCGCGGTGGCTGATCCGGTTTTTTTCCGCAGCACTAAGCTGGGCAAACGTTCTATTTAATGAAGGAACCCAGAACAGCGGATCATAGCCGAATCCATTACTGCCTTTTGCCGTCAACGCGATAACTCCGCGAAACACCCCTTCCACCACTCCCACAATGCCATGGGCATCCGCTACCGCCACACAGCAGACAAACCGTGCGGTACGTTTCTTCATCGGCACATTGGTTAGAAGTGTCAGTAATTTTTCATTGTTAGACGCATAGGTCGCTCCCGGCCCGGAAAACCGGGCGGAATAAACTCCCGGGGCCCCGTCCAGCGCGTCAACCATCAGGCCGGAATCATCGGCGACCGTAAGCCGTTTGGTCAGCCGGGCAATCGTCAATGCTTTTTTACAGGCATTTTCCGGCAAAGTCGCTCCATCCTCCACTACTTCCGGCAGACCGGAAAAACCCTCTAGGCTGATCGCATTGATTCGGCTATTTTTCAGCATTGCGCTGATTTCCCGGAACTTATTGTGATTACGGGTCGATACCAATACTTCCATTCCTAATCCTTTAAACAGTTATTAATGATTGCTCATACAACCGATATGGCTTCGTTAGGTTTTTGCTTCCCGCTTCCGTCATCCGGCTTCCGTCTTTAAAACTACTGTCCCACGGGAAACGGAATATCTTTTAATGCCTTTTTCTGCAGGGTAACGAGCCGGTCGATTCCTTTTTTCGCCAGGCGGGTCAATGCCTGTAATTGTTTCTGGCTGAATGGATAACGCTCGGCCGTGCCCTGTAATTCGATAAATTCTCCGGTAGAGGTCATCACCACATTCATATCGACTTCCGCAGTGGAATCTTCCTCATAATCGAGATCAAGCATCGGAGTTCCTTTAATAATGCCTACGCTGATTGCCGCAACGAATTTACGCACCGGGAAAAAAGGGATTTTCCCTTTACTCTGTAAATTATACAACGCGTCGACCAACGCCACGAAACTGCCGGTAATACTTGCCGTACGCGTTCCCCCGTCAGCCTGGATAACATCGCAATCGATCCAGATCGTTCTTTCTCCCAATTGGTTAAGATCAACCACTGCCCGCAAAGAACGGCCGATCAACCGTTGTATTTCCTGCGTGCGTCCGCCCACTTTCCCGGTGCTTGATTCCCGGGTAATCCGGGTCCGGCAGGAACGAGGAAGCATGCCGTATTCGGCGGTAACCCAGCCGCTGCCCTTATCGCGCAAAAACAGCGGTACTTTTTCTTCACACGAAGCGGTACACATCACCTTGGTATCCCCGGCTTCGATAAGGCACGATCCTTCCGCGTACTTCATAACATTCCTGGTTATGATTATTTTTCGCAGCGCGTCAGGTTTTCTTTTTCCCTCGCGTATCATAGATGCTTCTCCCTTCCGTATCAATCGCGACAATCAAAGGAAATTGTTCCACTTCCAGGGCGACAATCGCCTCTGCCCCCAGATCGCTGAAACCGACCCGGGTCGCTTTGGTCACATATTCCGATAATAATGCTCCGCACCCGGCATGGGTGATAAAATATACACCTTGATATTTTTTTATCGCGGCCACAACATCCGCGGAACGCTCTCCTTTGCCGATCATTCCCATCAACCCATATTCAAGCAAAACCGGAGTAAACCCATCCATACGCTGCGACGTCGTCGGACCGCAGGAACCGATCGCTCTCCCCGGAGCGGCCGGATTAGGACCGCAATAATAGATGATTTGATTACGGAGATCGAAAGGCAAGGTCTTCCGCCGCTCGATCAGCGCGACTAAACGCTTATGCGCCTGATCGCGGGCGGTATACACAACCCCTGTCAACGACACTTCGTCCCCGCGACGCAAAGAGGCAATGCTTTTCTTAGTAAAAGGATATTCCAGCAATTTCGCCATGAATTATCTCGGTTCTTGATCAGATTACTTAATTTTGATTAAAGCCGCAAAACTATCCATTGCTTATTCGTTTTTTAAAGCGTCACTGTCGCGCTGCGCAAAGCATGGCAACTTATATTCACCG
This sequence comes from Candidatus Omnitrophota bacterium, assembly GCA_028718845.1. GTDB lineage: Bacteria > Omnitrophota > Gorgyraeia > B26-G9 > B26-G9 > JAQULA01. The sequence goes on along the minus strand of JAQULA010000034.1, from coordinate 7,048 downwards.
CCACCGGTAATCCGGCAATATGGGTCGGGTGGATTTTTATTCTGACCGCTAAGGCCGTATGCCTGCCGCCCAACCCGCACGGCCCGATACCCAACGCATTGATTTTCCGTAATAACCGTTGTTCCATTGCCGCGATATCCTTGCGCTTATTCGACGCGGATAACGGATCAAGCAGCGCTTTTTTCGCCAGCAATCCGGCATAATCCTGGGTGCCGCCGATACCCACTCCGATAATATACGGCGGGCAGGCAGCTGCGCCGGCGCGCTGTACCGCGGCAACCACGCACTGTTCAATATCCTCCACCCCCGCTGTCGGATTAAGCATCGTGGTTACGGCCTTGTTTTCACTGCCGAAACCTTTGGGCATAAGCGTGATCGTAAGCTGATTTCCCGGGACAATATCCGTATGAATGATTGCCGGAACATGCGTTAAACGCCGCGAGCGAAAAACCGGGTCCGGCTGGATCGACGCCCGGAAATATCCCCGCGCATACCCCGCGGCAACTGCCGCTTGAATACTATCATTGATGTTCCCCTGCACGCGGACATCACTGCCGAGCTCCACAAATATGATCGGCAGCCCGGTATCCTGACAGATTGCCAAGGATTTTCTATCGGCAACCGCCGCATTTTCGATGATCGCCGCCAAAGCCCTTCGCGCCAGGCGTTTTTTTTCCCCGCGTTCGGCTTCTTTCAACAGGGCCACTACATCCCGGCGCAAATGAGTATTGGCCCGTAAGGCCAAGGCCATGACTTTTTCCTGAATATCGCGCGCTTTGATCGTTTTCATTTTCGAATATATTCCGCGGTTACCGAGGTCTGGATTCCGCCCCGTGAATTAAAATCTCCGCTGATCGTTGCCTGACGCGGCTTACAGGCATGGACAAAATCTTCCAGTATCTTATTAACCGCATGTTCATGAAAAATACCGATATCCCGGTACGCATTCATATAATACTTGAACGATTTCAATTCCAGGCAATACTTATCCGGCCGATAGCGAATCCGGATCACGGCAAAATCCGGCAACCCGGTCTTCGGACATATGCAGGTAAACTCCGGCACTTCCATTTCGATCCAGTAGTCCTTATCCGCATACATATTCTGCCATACTTCAATCGCCGGCATCACCAGCGTGCGTACATTTTTCTGGAGATTTTCATATTCACTTAAATGCGCCTTATTTTTTTGTTTACTCATTAGCGTACTCCTATACACTTATGCATCTGCGCGATCACCCGCACATCGGTTATACTTTCCCCGGCAACCCGCTGAAACCGCATGATCTTGCGCAATAATTCCGGTCCCATTTCGCGGTGGTTCGGCTGCAGCACTAACGTCGTATTCCGGTTAATCCGGCGCAGCAATGCTGCTGCATTGCGAATATCTCCCGGATTTGTCGACGAACAAACCACGGCCTTAACAAAAACATCTTTTCCCCGGCAAGCTTCCAAAAACCGTTCATGCCGCGACCACAACGGCCCGTTTTTCGATGAACTCGGCAGTTTAATATCCATAGCCACGATATCGACATAATCGCGGATAAGAATAAACTCCGGCACCAGCGTGCCGTTTGTCTCCAGATACACTTTTGCCGGAGCAAACCCGGCCTTGGGCAGCATCGCGGCAATGCCTTCCGCCTGCAACAGCGGTTCACCGCCGGTTAAACTCACATAACCTCCGGCGTTTTTTCTTATCAGCGTACGCACTTTCCGCGCCAGCGCCGCCGCTCCGTATTCCTGATACCGCACCGAAGGCGTATCACAATAGGAACAGCGCAGATTACAGCCGAAAAAACGCACAAATACGTGCGGAGTTCCGATATACGGCCCTTCACCCTGCAGGCTGAAAAAAATTTCCGAAACCTTTAGTTTATTCATATCGCGGGATCCGGCATCCCGGCATCGATAAATCCCTGCCGCCGCAGCCGACAGCTGTCACAGGTACCGCAAGGCTGCTTGCCGCCTTGATAACACGACCAGGTCAATCGCACCGGAACTCCCAGACGCTCAGCCATGGCAACGATCCGGGCTTTATTTTTTTTAAGCAACGGCGCATGTATCGTGATCCCGCTGCCTTCAACTCCCTGTTTGGTACCTTTGCGCAATGCCTGTTCAAACGCCCGGAGAAATTCCTGCCGGCAATCGGGATATCCGGAAAAATCAATCTCATTCGCTCCGATAAAAATAGCTCGCGCCCCGATACATTCCGCGAACGAAGCGGCAATGCTTAAAAAGATGATATTACGGCCCGGAACATATGTCGATGGAATCCCGTGTTTAAGGCTCCGGTTCTTCGGTACCCTCATACTTCGGTCAAGCAAAGAAGACCCTTTCCAGGGAAGACCGAACCGTACCAGCTGCCAGACGCTTCCGGACAAACGGGCTATTTTTTCGGCCCGCCGGATTTCCTTTTTATGACGCTGCCCGTAGTCAAACGTCAGGCACACCGTGTCATAGCCCTGCCGTTTCGCCTCATACAAAGTTGTCGTCGAATCTAATCCGCCGGAAAGCAATACTACCGCTTTGGGGCCTGCTTTTTTCCGCTGTTTATTCATAATAGGTCGCGCAGCTGCGCGGGGTCTCCCAAACACTTATCCGCTTTACCGCGCAATGGTGCCGTTTCGTCTTCCGGGAAAGTTGTTCAAAAATAAATCGAGCGATGTTTTCCGATGTGGGATTATGTATTTTAAAATACTCGGTATCGTTGATATAACAATGATCGAAATAAGCCAGGACCTGTTTTAGCATTTTCTTAGCCACGGTAAAATCCATAACCATGGCCCCTTTATCCAGCCCGGCCGCGGCGAATACCGCTTCCACCTGCCAGTTATGGCCGTGAAGTTTTTCACACTTGCCCTTATAATCACGCAGGTTATGCGCCGCGCTGAATTCGACCGTAACGCTTATTTCAAACATGGGGCTCCTTGGTAACATTGCGCAGCGGAAATCCCAAAAACCGCTGTCCGTTCAACGCAAAATTTTCCGGTTCGTCACTGACAAAAAAACGCACCGCTTCCCGCCGGCCTTTGCGTTTATCCGCCAATAACTGCTCTTGTTCAAGAATAATCCGGGCCTGCCGGGCAACCTGGCGCGCCGAATCGACCAAGGTCACGCCTTTGCCCATAACCTCCTGGATCATGGTCTTGAGCAAAGGATAATGCGTGCAGCCGAGCACAACCGTATCGACTCCGCGGGTTTTTAACGGAGCCAGATAGGTTTGCACGATTTCACGGGTAATCGGAGTTTTCACCCACCCCTCTTCTACCAGTGGAACAAACAAGGGACAGGCGACGCTGTATACCTTCATGCCCGGTGCGGCGCGCAGTATTTGCTGTTCATATGCGCCGCTTTTTACCGTGGTCCGAGTGCCGATAACGCCGATACGTTTGTTTTTTGTCAACCGCACCGCCTCCAGCGCGCCCGGAGTGATCACCCCCATGATCGGCACCTTAAAATTCTGCTCGACGATGGAAAGCGCCACGCTGGACGAGGTATTACAGGCAATAATAATCATTTTAACTTCATGCCGCAGTAAAAATAAAATATTTTCGATGGAAAACCGGATAATCGTATCCTTTGACTTCGGGCCGTAAGGAACCCGTGCCGTATCTCCGAAATAAACGATATCTTCATCGGGTAAATACCGGATCACCTCTTTGACCACGGTCAACCCGCCCATGCCTGAATCAAAAATCCCGATCGGTCGCGATATCTTCATTATTTACTGAATCCGTTATTAAGTTCAAATTCCTGTTTATAACTTATAATACCGGAGGCAATCGCCTCCGCCAGCATCTGGCGGTAATAACCGTTGTTCAAATGCGTAGCTTCCGTCGGATTGGACAAATATCCCACTTCCAGCAACACCGCCGGCATTCGCGCCCCCTTTAACACATAGAACATCGCGCCGCTGACATGACGGGTTTTTAATTTCAAAATGTTGTTCAAGCCTCGGGCGATAGTATTGGCCATCTCGATGGACTCGATCCGGTTCTCCGACAACATCATGTCCCACAACGTCGCATTCAACCCCTCCGAAGCGGCGAACGCCGTTGAATCCTCAAATGAGAGTACGGCATTTTCCCGGATTTGAACCGCCTTGGAAAAGTCATCATGCTCGGTCGACAAGTAATAAGCCTCAAACCCGGAAGCGCTCGCGGTTGTAGCGGCATTGGCGTGAACACAGACGAAAAAATCGGCATGCGCGGCATTGGCAATATCCGCCCGCTTCTGCAGCGGATGGAAAATATCGGTTTCCCGGGTCAGCAACACCTGAACCCCGCTTTTTTCCAGTTCGGATTTTAAACGCTTGGCGATATCCAGATTGACATCTTTTTCCTGAACCCCGAACCCGACCGCCCCGGGATCTTTACCTCCATGCCCGGCATCGATAACGATCTTTTTTATGGAATATCCGCCGCCTTTTCGCTGCGGCGGGGGCGCGCTCTTCTTCTCTTCGGCAAAAAACCGCACGAACGATTCCGGAACGATAATCATCCCCTGGTAAACCTGTACCGGCGCGTCCAGATTTTCCACCCGGTTATTCACTAAAATCAGCGTGCTGCCGGGATACATCTTCATATCCAGGCTGCTGTTTTTTAAGGTTATTATCCGGGTAAATCCATCCCATTCCCAGGTTAAATTATAATACGAACACACCGCGGGCAGCGCGAAATACTGTTTGCGATCCAGTTTAAACGATTCCGATGCAAGCTTCCCATAATCGATAACTGAACGCCGGGATACTCCGCACCCGGCAAGCAACACCGCGCACAGAAAGAAAAAAACAGCATGGGAAAAATATTTTTTTTTATACATTGAATATAATTAGCAGCCTCTTGTGCGCTTCATAACCAGTGGAAGTGGCGGATGTCTTATCCGCAAATGCCATAACTCCTTGAACAGTACGCATTATATCATAAAATCCAATTTTCAACACCATAGAACCCGCCATCCCGTTATCTCACCCATTCAGGTCGCATAGCGACACCTTTTTAGGGGGTACAGATTTTTAAAGAAGAGGGGGGATAAATTCCCCTTCTTCTTTGACTAACAGTTATTCAATTTGGAAAAGGGGTTACCGCGAGCCCAATACATGATGGCGAGCGCCATAAGGGGAAAACTGCGTTTTCCCCTGTGGAAATTTTCACAAGAAAATTTGGTGGAGGTGGCGGGAATTGAACCCGCGTCCTTAAGCAATCAATAAGAGTATCTACATGTTTAGCCTACCTATACTTCTTTTTCTCCGGCCCCCCGATAGGCCGGGTTGCCGAAAAAGCAGCTTTTGAAGATTTAGCCGGTCATGTCAAAAGCTACCATAACCGACGATCCTGTTAATGACGCCCTTTCACCCCACAGGCACAAATGAAAAAGCGGGTTGCTTTATCTTAAAGCAACACTTGCGAGCGGAAACGCTCCCGCAAATGTCGGATGAGAGATACCCTCACCGATCTTTGCAAGAAGTGCATCCACACTGGCTGGAACCTTTGTTTCAGCATTTATGTTTTTGCCAGGTGTTTAACGAGGCCTCCCGACAACCTCGGCATGCTGCTCTTACTCAATCCACTTAAGTCGAACCCTGTCACCCCCCAATTTGTATATTATGGGTTAATACCTAACCGCTCCATCTCACAACTAACCATATCTTATTATTTTATCATATAGTTAAGTTTATTTCAAATGCCGGCGCGGTAAATACTCGAAACTTTCGCTGCAAAGTTTAACCGGGAATAACCCCGGATTCGGACTGTGCGCCGGTTTTTTTTACTTTTTACCTTTGCCCCGGCTCAGCACGGCCTTTAATGCTTCAACCACATTATCCACGTCTTCTATTTTCATGTCCGGGAACAGCGGCAACGAGCATATCCTTTGTGAATTCCATTCCGTATGCGGCAGTTTTCCCGGGTATTCCGGCATCGTCTCCCGGTAATATTTTTGTAAGTGCACGGCGCGAAAATGCAGTCCGGTTCCGACATTTCTTTCCTTTAACCGTTCCATTAACGCATCCCGGTCCAATCCGGTTTTGTCCGTATCCAAACGCACAATAAATAAATGCCAGGAATGGGTTATCGGATATGCCGGATCCGCCAGCGGCACAATCTCCGGGACCGAGGCTAATTGTCCCCGATAACGCATGGCCAGCTCCGTTCGCTTGCGGTTAAACTCTTCAATGCGGCGCAACTGCATTATTCCTAAAGCCGCCAGAATGTCCGGCATATTATACTTGTATCCCGGTTCCGTCACTTCCGCGTGCAAAGGCCGCCCCGGGGTATCGCCATCGTAACCATCCACATCCAGTCCGTGAAATTTCAACCGCCGGATACGCTTTAGCAAATCCGGATTATCCGAACAAAACATACCGCCCTCGCCCGTGGTTATATTTTTAATCGGATGAAAAGAAAAAATAGACGTACCGGTTTTCCCGATCCGAGCTCCTTTATAACCCGTGCCCACGGCATGAGCCGCATCCTCAACCACGAATATGTTATTTTGTTTCGCAATCCGACGGATCGGAGTAAGGTCGACGGCTGCTCCGGCAAAATGCACCGGAATGATCAACCTGGTCCGTTCCGTAATACGTTCTTTTATAGCCTCGGCACTGACCATAAGCGTATCTTTATCGATATCAACGAAAACCGGGACAGCCCCCCTGAGAATAATCAGGTTTATCGTGGAAACCCAGGTCATCGAGGGGGTAATCACCTCATCCCCGGGGCCGATACCCATAGCCTGAAGTAAAAGGTGCATGGCCGCCGTTGCCGAAGATACGGCTACCGCGTCCGGACAACCGACATAGCTGCTGAAATTTTTCTCGAATTCGGCAGCTTTGCTTCCGGTGGTTATCCATCCGGAACGAAGCACCGCATTGACCGCGTCAATGTCCGCTTCGCTGATCGAAGGCCTTGAAAATGGCAAAAAGTCAGGACGCATCTGGGATTATCCTACCCGGTTGGTTCTTTTTATAGCCGCCATCGAAATTTCATTCTGAGTCAACAATAATAGTACCGCAGGCAGTATGAAGCGGTTAGCGCGTATATAATTTCGTC
>JAQULA010000033.1 GCA_028718845.1 Candidatus Omnitrophota bacterium | reverse complement strand
CCCTGGTTATTCACAGTCTTAAGGTCGCCGATCCCATCACCCTGCTCTCGGTAAAGGGAAACGTCGACAACGTGCTCGCTCCGACCGTCAATCTTTCCGGCAGCCTGCGCAGCGACCTGGCCCAACTAAAATCGTACGCGGTCATGAGCTTACCGGAAACATTAAAGCTGGGTGGAATAGCCGAAGCCGCGTTTCAGGTCCAGGGCCCGGCCGCCGCACCGGACACGATGGACATCGCGTTCACCGCGGCAAGCGATACAATCGAGGTTAACCAGTATAATGCCCGGGACATCCGCGTCGACGGCCGGTTTAAAGCCAAAAAACTTACCGTTTCGAAATTGCAGGCAACGGTGTATGCCGGTGAATTTATCGCCGACGCGAGCATTGACCTGAACAAACCGGATCCCGATTTCACGCTCAATACCGCGCTGAAAAACTTCAACATGCAGACTTTTGCCGCGGATACCGGCCTCATTCCTCCGGATTACCAGGGAATCCTTTCCGCCGGAATCAAGGCGCACGGCAGCGGCATCACTCCGGAAAAGCTTACCGCCCATGCCGAGATCACCGCGGAAATCGAAAACGGCAAAGTTAAAAACATCGCCCTCGATACGGTCCGGTGCAAAGCCGCAGCGGATTACAAAAAAGCGCAGCTGAACGGCAAGCTGGATTTGCTCTATAAAACTATCCAGGCGGTATCAACCATAATGGTTGATACCATTCTCACCGAACCGTATATCGACTGCACGGCGGCCACCGAACTCGATCTCGCGGACCTGTCGATATTACCGGTCGACCCCAAGGCCCTGGGCCTTGACGAACTGAAACTATCCGGCAAAGTCAGCGCACAGGTAAAAGCCGCCGGTCCGATACGCAATTGGACAACCGGGACCGCCAAGGCCGAATTGTCGTCTAAAAAACTGGGGATAAAAAACATCATTTTCGAACAGGTCGCAGTTAACGCCGGTTACGGGAAAAACCAGCTAAAAGCCGAATTACAGTCAAACGCCTACGGTGGAACAATTACCGCACACGCCGATGCCGACCTCAAGCCGGATAACTTTACTTATAAAGCTTCGGCCGCGATAAAAACCGTGGACATCGGAAAACTGATCCAGGAATCAAAAATAATCCCGCAGCAGTATGAAGGGATCCTGAACGCCGACGGCACGGTTTCCGGGACCGGAAAGATCACCCCGGCCCTGCAGCTGCCGACCGATACCCTGCAGGGAAGCGGACGGCTGGACCTTACCGACGGATATTTATCCGATTCCAGTCTGGTCAAATCGATTGCCGATCTTCTCGGCATTGAATTGGTGGTCAACGAGGCGCACGGGACATTCAACGCGCATGACGGATCGGTGTATACCGAAGACACGAAACTTCTCGGACCGACGGCAAATATCGGGATAACCGGAGCGGTAGGGTTTAATCAGGCCCTGGATATGACCGGACGGGTGACCCTTACCTCGGAGGGAGCGCAGAGCATCAGCAGCGGCATACGCGATAACGTTTTTGTCTACGAAAATGAGGAGTATTATACGGAAATGAAAATCGGCGGAACCGTGTCCGCCCCCAAACCGGCGTATACCGATTTTATAAAAAACTGGCTCAAGAAAAAAGCCCCGGAAATTCTGCTTAAACAAGTAATTGGAGGCAACGACTCTTCCGAACAAGAATCCAGCCAATCCTCTCCCCAGGAAGCGATAATCAAGGGTTTGTTCAAGATACTGACGAAGTAGTAACTTGTCCACGGACCACAGTTTAAAATAACGATATAATTTTTAAATGTCTGTGGACAGTGGTCGATGGTCCGTAGTCCAGTTACATAACGGATTCGTAGGTGGCTTTTTTGACGATATCGCCGTCAAAAATTACGGTAATGGCGATAAAGTTATTCGTTCCCGGCGGGTAGTAGATCCACATTTCGTTGGTTACCCCGTTATCGATACGAGTGAGGACAGTAGCCGGCTCGCCCAGCTTTTTGCGCACCTCGCCCTTGGTCTTGCCGGAGAAATCCCGTTCATCGAGGTTAAAACTCATGCTGACATACTCGTTTTGTTTATCGATGGCAGCGTAGCGGCTGGGCGTAATAACCGGATCTTTCCGGGAAGTAACGCACCCCATCAGGCAGAAAATCATGATTATAAGCATACTGTTTCTTAGCATGCTCCTAACCTACCATACCCCCGGAAGAATGTCAATACCGCCCCCTTGTAGACCCCGGAAAGTTATGTTATGCTTTATATGTCAGCGGAACAAGCCGGCATTATGTCCGGCAAACAATTTCTACCGGTGCGCCCGGCAGAAAAAATATGTTCCGCTGCTTTTTTTAGCCGCTTTACCGAGCTTGATTTGACATCCTCGGATGAATACTTTATAATGCGATAACCATGAAGGTGTCTTTTAAAACGCTGAAAAGATCCATCACGATTGCCCTCTCTATCCCGCTTACTTTACTGTTGCATCTCCTGTATTATGTTATTATCTTTCCGTATAAGGTTTATTTTCTAACTCAAAAAACCCCGGCCGGCCCGGAAAAGCCCGGCTCTTCCTGGATAGACCATACGGAAGCAGACACCGCAATCGAAGCCCTGAGGAGACAGTTTTAATGTATATTTTAGGGATATCCTGCTTTTATCACGATGCCGCCGCCGCATTGCTCAAAGACGGGATACTCGTTTGCGCCGCGGAAGAAGAACGCTTCAGCCGTAAAAAACACGATTACGGGTTTCCCAAAGAAGCGATCGCGTTTTGCCTGGAACAGGCCGGAATAACCGCCGCTGCCCTGGACTACGTCGTTTTTCACGAGAAACCGTTCCGTAAACTGGACCGGATCATGAAAACAATTATCGATACCTATCCGCGTTCCGCCGGGGTATTCGCCGAAGCCATGAAAAACTGGCTTTCGGAAAAACTATGGATCAAAAGCATTATCCGGGAACAGCTGTCGATCGCTCCGGAAAAGATCCTGTTTACCGAGCATCACCTGGCGCATGCCGCGAGCGCGTTTTTATGTTCCCCCTTCGACGACGCCGCTTTGCTGACCATTGACGGAGTCGGAGAATGGGCAACCGCAACCCTCGGCACCGGCAACGCCGCGTCAATCCGGCTGCTCAAGCAAATCCAATTCCCGCATTCATTGGGACTGCTCTACAGCGCGTTTACCGCGTTCCTCGGATTTGAAGTCAATGAAGGCGAATACAAAGTTATGGGCATGGCTTCCTACGGAAAACCGCGGTTTGCCGATACCATCCTAAAACACCTGGTCCGGGTCCACGATGACGGGTCGTTCGTCCTGGACATGACTTACTTTTCATTTCACCGCTCCGCCCGGAAAAGCTACTCCGGAAAATTCGAAAAACTTTTCGGGGCCCCGCGGCCCTTACAGCGGGATTTTTTTACCGCGGATTTCGACTTCCCCGCTTATTTCGGGGAAAAACCCGCGGATTACGCGCAGCGCTGCGCGGAAAATCAGCACTACGCCGATATTGCCGCGAGCATTCAATACGTGACCGAAGAGATCCTGCTCCGGCAGGCACGCTATCTGCACTCGCTAACCGGACAAAAACGGCTCTGCATCGCCGGCGGGGTCGGATTGAACTCGGTGGCAAACGGCCGATTACTGCGGGAAGGCCCGTTCGAGGAATTGTTTGTCCAGCCCGCGCCGGGCGATTCCGGCGCGGCGATCGGCGCCGCGCTTTATGCCTATCACAGCATTCTCGGCCATAAACGTTCGTTCGTTCTGGAACACGCTTTTTGGGGAAAAGCCTACCGCGATGAGGAAATCGGCTTATTTCTGCGCGAGCACAATATTCCCTTTTCCCTCTGCCGGGACGATGATGAGCTGATCAGCCGTACCGTCGACGCAATCAGGCAGGAGCAGGTGGTCGGCTGGTTCCAGGGGCGGTTTGAATGGGGGCCGCGGGCACTGGGAAACCGTTCGATCCTGGCCGATCCCCGCAATAAGAAAATGAAGGACATTGTTAATCTTAAAATAAAATTCCGCGAACCGTTCCGGCCGTTCGCGCCGGTCATTCCCGAAGAAGAACTGGGTAATTTTTTCGAAGTACCGGCAAACCCCCGTCAATATCCGCTGCGGTTCATGCTGCTGGTCCTGCCGATCAAGCCGGATAAACGGGCGGCAATTCCCGCGGTCGATCATAACGGCACCGGACGGGTACAAACCGTGCGCAAAGAATGGAATCCGCTTTATTACCGCCTGGTGAAAATGTTCGGAGAAAAAACCGGGGTGCCGGTATTGTTAAACACCTCGTTCAACCTTAAAGGCGAGCCTATTGTCAATTCGCCGGAAAACGCTTATAATACGTTTATGAACAGTGGACTGGATATTTTGGTAATGGGCCGGTATATCGTGGAGAAAAATCATGAAAAAAATTGTCGATAGCCTTCAAAGCCGTTGGAAAACCGTTCAGGAACTTCTGCGTTTTCTCTGGGAATACAAGGTGTGGTGGCTGACCCCGATGATCATTGTCCTGCTCCTTTTCGGAGTACTGATAATCTTTACCGCGAGCAATCCTTCTTCGGTGCCGTTTATTTACACTTTATTTTAATAAGTAAAAAGGTGAATGTAAAAAGCCCGCGCTATTAATAAAGACCTATTGCATTCGAGCGTTTTGTTCTTCGCTACGGCTCCGATACTTTTACTTTTAACTTGTCACTTTTTACTTTTTTAAGCGGCTTGCCGCTGAGAGCAGCGCCCGCGGCAGGCTGATATCCGCCACGATAACCCGGCCGGTATATTTCTTCCCTTCCGGAGTAAAGAAACCCCGCTTGGCCGCGCCGAAGGTAACGGTAATCCGCGCGGCCACGCACACGTTGAAAATCTTTCCGGTGGCAGCGCACAGCCCGGAAGGAATATCCACGGATAGTACCGGTACGCCCGACAGATTGATCATATTAATAACATCCGCGTAAATACCGGACACTGGTTTATTCAAGCCGATACCGAATATGGCATCGACGATAAGGCCGGCACGCGGCAACCGGCAGCAAACTCGTTTTAAGTCGGACTTGGCAAACAGCGGCGTAATCGGGATACCCATTTTCCGCGCCAAGGTATAATTAACCAAAGCATCCCCGGTTATATTACCCGGCCGGTTCAAGAGTAAAATACGGACCGGCACCGCGTGATTGGCAAGATGCCGGGCAATGACAAATCCATCTCCCCCGTTATTGCCGGGGCCGCAAAAGATCAGCGCCTCTTTATTCTTTTTGCGGCGCAGGGCCGATAAAGCGATATCCGCGGCACGCAATCCGGCGTTTTCCATTAAGACCAGACCGGGAATACCCCATTGCTCCCGGGCCCGCCGGTCGATTTCTTTCATCTGTTCAGTCGTAACATATCGCATAAAGCCTCCCGCACTGAATACGCAGAAAGTAAAAAGGTAAAAGCCGCCAAACTCAATCCCGAGCTTCCGGTGGCGCGCCCCGCCGAATCACCGGCGGGTTGAAAGTTTACGGAAAAACTCACACCTTAAACTCAGAGTTTTCCGCGAAAACCGCTGCCCAAAACAAAAAGACGGATAGTTAATCCGTCTTGAGGTTGCAATTTATATTTTTAACTCGATAATCATTGTCCGTTACTGGTCGGCGGCGGAGTAACTTCTTCCCAGAGCCCGATGCGCCGGAATTTATCGTAACGCTTCTGCACTAATTCCGCGGACGGAATATCTTTTAGCGCGGCCAGGCTTTTTTTCAGGGTCGCTTTCAGCGCCGCCGCCGTTTGTTTATAATCCCGATGGGCGCCGCCCAGAGGCTCCGGGACCATTTCGTCGACAATGCCGAATTTCAATAAATCCGGAGCGGTGATTTTCAGCGCTTCGGCCGCCTCCGGAGCATGAACCCGGCTTCTCCAGAGAATCGCCGCGCATCCTTCCGGAGAGATGACCGAATAATACGCGTTTTCCAGCATACAGATCCAATCGCCCACGCCGATACCTAAAGCCCCGCCGGAACCGCCTTCTCCGATAACCACCACCACGATCGGAACCGTCAGTTGAGCCATTTCCCGCAGATTGTAGGCAATAGCCTCGGCCTGTCCGCGTTCCTCGGCATCCATCCCGGGATAGGCGCCCGGGGTATCGATAAAAGTCACCACCGGGACATTGAAGCGTTCGGCCAATTTCATCAACCGGATCGCTTTGCGGTATCCCTCGGGATGAGGACTGCCGAAACTGCGATACAGGTTTTCCTTGGTATCGCGGCCTTTTTGATGGCCGATAATCAATATCTTCTGCTCGTCTATTTTAGCCAATCCGCAAATTATCGCCGGGTCGTCACGGAATAACTGGTCTCCGTGTAATTCGATAAAATCGGTCATGATCATGGATATGTAGTCAAGGGTATACGGACGTTTGGGGTGACGGGCAATCTGGACCTTTTGCCAGGGGGTAAGCGAACTGAAAATATCCTGTTTGAGTTTTTCCAGTTTCTTTTCAAATTTTCCGATTTCATCGCGAAGATCGATTTTCCGCCCCTCGGAAAAATGCCGCAAATCGGCAATCTTCTGCTCGAGCTCGATAATCGGTTTTTCAAAATCCAATCCACTGCCGTTCATAATCGGGCCCTCTTCCTATTCATTAATGGTAACTTCCGTTCCCACCGGAACGATAAGAAACAACTCGTCGACATCGTCATTGACCATCCGAACGCATCCCTGGGTCTTCTGTTCGCTGATCGGAGACATATCGGTGGTGCCGTGAATACCGTAGCCGGGTTCGGACAACCCCAGCCAGCGCGTTCCCAGGATATTATCCGCGCTTCCCGCCGGGACCACCGCGCCGGTTTTATACCAGACCGGATTCATGATCCGATTGGTTATTTTAAATTTTCCCACCGGCGTGGAATTATCCGCGCCCAATCCCACCGGATATTCTTTTACCACCGCGTTATCGGCCAGAAGAGTAAGCTTATTCTGCGGTTTACTCACGACAATAGAAAATTTGGATTTGATGATTTTCAGCTTCATTCCGGGCTTGATCAGCGTTTGGGTCAAATCGTTGGACTTCATGATCAGGTCGACATTGGTATTGTTGTTCTTGGCGATTTTATACAACGTATCCCCGGGTTTAACCTCATACATAAAACTGTTGGGGGTTTCCTCCCGGAAAAAAATAACCGCCAGGTTTTTTGTCCACAAACGCTGTTTCGCCCCCAAAGTTATTTCACCGTCGGGATACGCGGTAATTAACCGCTGTAACGTCTCTTCCTCTTTCACGGTGTCGCCGCTGCCGGCGTGGATCTCGGAAATCGCCACCAGCGCTTTTTGCGCCTCGACGCTTTCCGGGAATTCCGTAACAACTTTTTCGAATTCCACGATTGCCTGTTCCGGCTGAGTCGTCCGCAATTCGGCGGCTTTGTTGAAAGCGATTTCCGTTTTAGTCGCCGCCGGTTTTTCCGCCGGTCCCTTGCACCCCACGACACGCACCACAATAAAAACAGCGATAACGCCGATAACAACATAAATAGCTATTCTTCTCATCGCATCCCCCTTTATCACAATTACAGCGTCATTATCACAAAAGCGACCGAGATGCCCAGCAACGCGCCCATGAACACTTCTACCGGTGTATGCCCGATAAGTTCCATAAGCCGTTCGGGTTTAACCGCGTGTTTAACATAAATATCTTCCATAAGACGGTTTAATACTTTCGCCTGGCGCCCGGTCATCTGGCGTAACCCCTGGGCGTCGAACATGATGATCAAGGCAAAAATCGCCGACACCGCAAAATCCGTCGTATTGAAACCGCAATATAAGCCCACGGCGGTGGCTAAAGCGCTCACCCCCGCGGAATGCGCGCTGGGCATGCCTCCGGTGGACAAAAGCCATTTAAAATCAAATCGCTTTTCCTTAAGGACCCCGGAAAAAATCTTGATAAGCTGCGCAATACCCCACGACGCAAAGGAAGCCCAAATAAGCCGGTTTTGCACAATCTCTGCCAAAAAATGAGTTTCCTTTATTTGCATAGGAATTTGATTATAATATAATTCCGGGGAAAAAGCAAATTTTTATTGACTAAAAATCACTCCAAACCTATAATCAAAATAAAGGGCCGGAAGGAATCCGGTCGTATCCTTATCTTAATAAACTATAATATGTTAGCTAAAGTTTTCAGCGCCAGCGTAACCGGTATTGACGGCTACCTCATTGAAATCGAGGTAGACGTTGCCAAAGGCCTGCCGCAGGTTTCCCTGGTCGGCCTTCCGGATACCGCAATCAAGGAATCCAAAGACCGGGTACGGGCCGCGATCAAAAATTGCGGATTTTCTTTCCCGGTCAAACGGATCACGGTCAATCTAGCCCCGGCGGATACCAAAAAAGAAGGTTCCGCCTACGACCTGCCGATTGCCCTGGGCATCCTTGCCGCCGGAGGGATCATTCCCCAGGAACGGCTTAAAGACGTTATCATCTTAGGCGAACTCTCTTTAGACGGCACGGTTAAACCGGTAAAAGGCATGGTCTCGATGATCCTGGGAGTAAGAAAATTACGCCACCGGATCATCGTTCCGCTCGACAACGGCGAAGAAGCGGCAATTGTCAGCGACGCGCCGGTATACCCGGTCACCTCTTTAACCCAGGCGGTAAAATTTCTTAATGAAGAGCTTTCTATCCCGGCGCAAAAAGTCAATATTCACAAGGAATTCAATAAATTATCCAATTACGACGTGGACATGGCCGATGTCAAAGGACAGGCGTTCGTGAAAAGGGCGTTGGAAGTCGCGGTTGCCGGCAATCATAACATCCTGCTTATCGGCCCCCCCGGTTCCGGAAAAACCATGCTCGCCAAGCGTATTCCCACGATTATTCCGGCTATGTCTCTGGAAGAGGCCTTGGAAACCACGAAATTATACAGTATCAGCGGGCTGCTTTCCAAACACCAGGCCTTAGTCGCGACCCGGCCGTTCCGCTGCCCGCACCACACCACCAGTGATATAGCTCTGGTCGGCGGCGGGTCCAATCCCAAACCCGGAGAAGTAAGCCTGGCGCATCACGGCGTGCTCTTTCTCGATGAATTGCCGGAGTTTAACCGCAATGTCCTGGAGTCGCTGCGTCAGCCTCTGGAAGACGGCTGTGTCACCGTATCGCGCGCCAGCCGGAGTTTAACCTTTCCTTCCCGGTTTATGCTGGTATGCGCCATGAATCCTTGCCCCTGCGGCTATTACACCCATCCGACCAAGGAATGTCATTGCACCCCGCACCGCATCGAGCAATACCGTTCCAAGATTTCCGGCCCGCTGTTGGACCGGATCGATATTCATATCGAAGTGTCGCCGGTAAATTATAAGGAATTGATGGACGAGCCGGCCGGTGAATCATCGGGGTCGATTCAAAAACGCGTGGACAAAGCCCGGAAAGTACAGCATAAGCGGTTCAAGAAAAGCCCGATCTTCGCCAACGCCTACATGTCGCACAGCCAGATCAAAAAACACTGCCCGCTGGATGAGCAGTCGAAAAAACTGTTGAAGCTGGCCATCGACGAACTGGGGTTGTCGGCGCGGGCGTATGATAAGATACTTAAAGTAAGCCGGACCATCGCCGACCTGGCCGCAAGCGCGGAAATAACTCAGGAACACATTGCCGAGGCGATACAATATAGAAGTCTGGACCGAAACATAACCAGCTAGGACACAATCCCATTAAAAATATGCCCTGTGAATCAACGGCGGTTTCCGCCGCGAAGAAAGATCCGGTTTTCCTGTTCCTGCTTACCGCTTGTTTTATTTTCGCCGCGGCAGTGCGGATATTCGTGTTCACGTACGCCGACCACCTGGATCAGGAAACGGTGTTCCGAACCACGGAATCATACCTGCACTCTCCCTCCCCTTTTTATTATTTAGGCAATGCCGGGATAGTCCAGGGCGGGACCGGAGAACAGCGCGGATATTATTTGCTTAACAGCTTATTGATGTTTTTCATCAATCAGCCGGTGGGGCTCGCGAAACTCACCAGTCTTTTATTCGGAATTCTCACCATCATTCCCTATTATCTGACCGTTAAAAAGGCGTTCGCGAAAGAAATTGCCGCCGCCGCTGCCTGCGCATTGTCTTTTTATTATATCCATATTCAACTAAGCACCGTTGCCATGGCGAACGCCGGCTGTATTTTTTTCGGCATACTTTCGTTATATTTCCTGATGAACTACTTATACGGCCGAACCGGCCGTGACCGTAACCTCGATTTTACCGCCGCCATCATCTTTACCCTGCTGGCCACCGCGTTCCGGCTGGAGGCATGGCTGTTGATAATCATCTATCCGGTTATCATCATTTCCGTGAATAAACAGTTCAAGACGGCCGGGATTTTTTTCATCTTTTCATCGCTCTATATCGTGAACACCCTTTATCTCGTTTATCTGCACCTCGGCAACCCTTTTGCTTTTTTAGCGAATCCGCTCTTTCATATCAATAACCGGGTTCCTTCAGCCTCCGGGTTCTGGGCCCGCCCGTTCAACTTGCCGGATTACGCCCGGTGCCAGGGAATGATCTGGATCGACAGTTTAGGTTATTCACTTTCTCCGCTGATAACCAGCTTAGGATTTTTAGGGATGTTAAACACCTTGAAAAACAAGAAACAAAGCATATTCTTATCCCTGTTCTGGGCATTTCTCATTATGCTTACCCTGCGGCAGATCATCAGCAATCATGCCCCGTTCATCCGTTACAGCTCGATAGCGGCGATTTTCTTCTTTCCCTTTGTGTTTAAAGGGGCCCGGGAAGCGGGTGCTTTTTTCTTTAACCGGCTGCCGGTCGATACCGTTTATAAAAAATCATTATCGTTATGCGTTATCGGCCTGACCGTATTGTACTTCGCCGCGGTTTCAACCCGGCACCTGAGCCAAACCATTACCACGATGCAGTACTCCCCCTCGGTCCGGTCGCTGACCGCCTGGGTTACCCGGAATTGCCGTTCCGGAGATTTTTTCTTCTCCTCTTTCAACGAATTGGACATGCACGCGGCCGCATTAGCGAACAAATATATCGTTTCCAACCCCTATCGCGACCGCCGGAGGTTTTTATCGAGCCTCTATGATTTTCTGACCGGTTCCGACACCGCGTTCGATGCCGGCAAACAGACGCCCGCGTCCGCGGCTTTGGTGGAAAAAAAATTGTACCCGTTATTTTCCGGCCAGAAACTTTTCCTGTATTCCATAAACCAACGATCCGCTCAACCGGAGTTGAAGCGGCTGGTTTTCCTGCTCAAACCCCGCGATTATGCCTATATCAAGAAACATTTTCCTTCCCTGTTCGACAGAACCGACATCAAATTCAACGGATTCGTGTATTATGGTTTTTTATTCGCGGGCAAGACAACCCGGTAGGAATATTTATTCGAAGGATGGGCCCCGGGGAATTATTTGTCCGGCGATGTTTTTAGCCATTACCCGGTAGCCTTCGGAAATACAATGGGTATCGATTTCCGAAACGAAAAATTTTTCGCGGGGATATTTGCCCAACAGCGTCTCGAAAACAGCCGCCTGATCGACCAAAACAACGCCCGCCGATTCCGCCACTTGTTTCATGACAACGTCAACGTTCGCGACTTTTACCGGATAACCCGAGAATATCACCCGGACATTGTGTTCCCGGCAAACGCGCACAATTTCGGTCAAATTCCCGTTCAGGATCCGTTCCTTACGAACGGAATCATAGATCAGCTTTTTATAAGCCGATGACCCGTCGAATCCCTCCCGGATATTTATCCATGCCCGGAGAAGCCGCGGCCCTTTTTTTTCGGTTTTCATGAATTCAGTCAAATGGATACCGTTATAAGCGAGTTCTTCG
>JAQULA010000032.1 GCA_028718845.1 Candidatus Omnitrophota bacterium | reverse complement strand
TCGGGGAAACCGTAGCGCACTATCTCCCGGAAAACGTCCACCCCGGAGACTGGAATGTCGCCGGACTGGAGGACTGGGTCAAATCAAAATTCGGCATCCCTTTCACCTCGCCCGGCAGCGGAGATGTAGCCGAAGCGCTGGAAGCAATGCTCGAAAACGCCTATAACGGGAAAACCGCCGCTATGGGAGAAGCGATCTCCCGGGGGTTTGAACGATCGATCTGCCTGCACATCCTGGACACCCAGTGGAAAGACCATTTGCACGCTATGGATACCTTGCGCGAGGGAATCGGCTTACGCGCATTTGGACAAAAAGACCCCCTGGTGGAATACCAGCATGAGGCCTATCTGCTGTTTTCCGAAATGATCGCCCGGATAAAAGAAGAAACCGTTGAATTTTTATTCAAGGTCACCGCGGTTGCGCCGCGGGAACAGGTCAGCGTATTTGCAAATGTCCCGGTTTCCTATTCCCATCCGGATGCCGCGGCAGCCGCCAGGCCCCAGCCGGATTCATCGGCCGGCACAGCGGCGCGGCAAGCCGTTTCGCCCCGGCAGGCGCAGCCGGAGAAAAAACCCTATACGCGCGCCGACGAAAAAGTCGGGCGCAACGATCTTTGCCCCTGCGGCAGCGGAAAAAAATACAAAAAATGTTGCGGCCAAAATTCCTGAATCGTAATCGGCAACCGGCACGGCATCACGGCAAAAAATTTCCTCCGGCCTTCGCGATATGGTCGGCGTTGGGTTCGGCAATTTGCCTGGCGTGGATATTTTCAAATCCGCGCTTCGCCTTCCTGGCCTGGTTCGGATTAGTACCGCTTTTCCACGGCCTCTGCGTAAAATCCCGGCTGCACCGCGCCCTGCTTTTGTTTATTTTCGGGACCACCCTGTTCCTCGGCACTATTTACTGGCTGGCCCATGTAAGCCTGGGCGGAATGCTCGCGCTTTGCATAATGCTGGGAGCGGAATTCGCGCTGCTCGGCCTGGTCGTTCCGGATCCGCAGCGCAGCTGGTCATTGTTGACGATCCCCGCTTTATGGATCGGACTGGAACGCCTGCGGGGGATTATTTTCGGCGGGTTCGGATGGGGAATTATCGGTTATACCCAGTATTTAAATCTTCCGTTTATTCAAATTGCCGACCGGCTGGGAGTCTGGGGAGTTAGTTTTATTATCGTGCTCGGCAACCTGGCCCTGGCCCAGCTTATCCGCAACCGAAAACAGCTTCAATGGCGCACCGCTTCCGTCTGCATTCTGCTCCCGCTAAGCTGCGTTTCCGGCGCCTATGCCTACGGCTTTTTCCGGTTGCAGCAGCATTTTACCGGTCCGGATATAACCGTGAGCGTGGTTCAAGGAAACATCCCGCAGGAAAACAAATGGAATACGCGCTATGTCGAAACGATCCTGGAAAAATTCAGCCGGCTTTCGCGGGAGACCGCGGCGGCCTCGCCGGAATTGGTCGTCTGGCCGGAAACCTCGGTGCCGGGGTATCTGCTCGATGAACCGCGGCTCTATCCGGCGGTCACCGGCCTGGCCCAAAACCTTAAAACTTATTTATTGGTCGGAAGCCCGCGCGAAGACTATTTCACCCGGTCGTATTATAACAGCGCGTTCCTGTTCGGGCCGCGCGGCGAGCTGCTGCAAATGCACGATAAAATCCATCTGGTGCCTTTCGGCGAATATATTCCCTATGGTAATTTATTCTGGTTTTTGAAAAACTCCCCGATCGCCGATTTTTCCGCCGGCAAACGCCATACCGTATTCCGGTTGCGCAGCCGGGACGGCCGGGAAATCCGGTTCGGAGTATTGATCTGCTTTGAAGACGCTTTCCCCGGGCTGGTACGTCAATTCCGGCGCAATGGGGCGGATTTTCTGATCACGATTACCAACGAGGCGTGGTTTCGGCACAGTGACGAACCGATGCAGCACGTCGGCATAAGCGTATTTCGCGCCATAGAAAACCGCTGCTGGTTTGTGCGCTGTGCCAATACCGGGATTTCCGGATTTATCGACCCGCGGGGCCGGATTCGCAATATCGTAGAGTGTAACGGCGAGCGTATTTTTATCGAAGGGACGGAAACCGCTTTCCTGGGTCACTTATAGGAATACCATATCCGGCCGGTTTCATCGATATACATCTCCATCCCGTCAATCGTTCCATTATTGTCCAGATGCCTGGCCATGATAACAAATTCATCGGTGCCGGCGGTATCAACGACATACGACCAGTCTCCGTCATCCTGGCTGAATTCCACATAAGAGTCTAAATCGTCAATCAGCGAAGTGTATTCCTCCTGTCCGAGAGGCCGGCTGTGCCAATATAATTTCTCCGCCTGATAAATCGAATTGAGATTGACAATGGCCTTGTGCTCGTCGGCCTTTAGCCTTCCGGTCATATAGGAAGGAATCGCGATGGCGACCAGAATGGCGATAATCGCGCAGGTAATAAGCAACTCTATCAGCGTAAATCCGCCGGCCGGATAATTTTTGCATCCTATGCGCATACTACCCCCTTCAAACAGCGGCTGAGCTCAAAACAGGCTTAATAATTTATTTTAAAAACCGCTTATCTATTTAAATTATAGCATGATAAGCTCGCCGCGGCAAGCCGCCCCGCCCCGGGATCAGCTCCACACTTTTTTACTCAGCTTTTCAATCGTTATCGTTTTTACCGGGTAAGCGTCCAAAATTATCTCGTCCGGTTCAAACCACAATTTAATCTCCCGCTCCGCTTCGGATTCATTCGATGAAGCATGAATGACATTTTCATACACCCCTTTTGACGTGATCCGGCCGTATGCCCCCCGGATCGAGGTCGGCTCCGCTTCTTCCGGATTGGTCGCGCCGGCAAGCTCGCGCACCTTTTGGATCGCATTCTCCCCCCAATAAACCATGGCCAGCACTTTACGGCGGGAATGCAGCTTGCCCTGCAGATATTCGATCAATTCGTTAAAAAACGGTTTGTCCTGTAAATGCTTATAATGCTCGCGCGCCAGCTCCGGGGTCACCCGCACCATTTTGGCGGCGGCGATTTCCAGCTTCGTTTCGGAAAGCCGGGTCAAAATATTTCCGGTCAGAGATTTAACCAACCCGTCCGGCTTGATCAAAATCAAGGTTTGCTGCTTCATCGATATCCTCCATTGTAGCTCATCAGCCAGTAACACGAAATTCGCAATGCGTGTTACAAATTATTACCGGCGAACAATCGCCAGAATCCGTTCAAGATCATCCAGGGAATAGTATTCGATCTGGATTTTTCCCCGTTTTGTGCCGTGCATTACCATAACCTTGGTCCCGAATACGTGCTGTAGCTCCTCCTCGAGGCGCTGCACATGTTCATCGCGCGAACCCGCGGATTTTACCGCCGCGTGCCGTTCGACGTGCACGGCGTATTGCTCGGCTTCACGAACCGACAACCCCTTACTTAAGATTTTTTCCAGCAAAGCCAGCTGCTGCGCAGCATTGCCCAGCCCTAAAATCACCTTGGCATGGCCAAAAGTTATCCGTTCTTTAAACAGCGCGTCCTTGGCCTTTTCCGGCAAAGACAACAACCGCAGCATATTCGCCACCGTCGAACGGTTTTTGCCCACGGACTGAGCCACCTGCTCCTGGGTAAACCCAAAATCGTCGATCAGCGCCTGATAGGCGGTCGCTTCCTCCAGAGGATTCAAATCGTCGCGCTGAATATTTTCAATGATCGATAATTCCAGCATTTCCCGGTCGCTCAACGACCGCACCACCGCCGGGATCTCCCTGCGGCCCAACGCTTTTACGGCCCGCAAACGCCGCTCTCCGGCAACCAGTTCATAATCGTTATCCCCGTTTTTACGCACCACCACCGGCTGGACCACGCCTTTTTCCTGAATCGAGTTTGCCAGCTCCTGCAGCTTATCTTCCTTAAACACCAGCCGCGGCTGATAACGGTTTGGCCGGATCAATCCGGGATCTAACAGCACAACCCCCTCAACGTTCGGGGTCGATGGCTGTATCGGCGCCGGTTCCGCGTTTATGAGCGCGCTTAACCCTTTACCCAATACCTTACGCTCCATTATTCAAACCTCCTTTATATTCTTCGACTCTTCCCTGAGCACTGTCTTGGTTTTATTATTACCCTGCCTGCGGAACGTCAATGCCCGC
This sequence comes from Candidatus Omnitrophota bacterium, assembly GCA_028718845.1. GTDB lineage: Bacteria > Omnitrophota > Gorgyraeia > B26-G9 > B26-G9 > JAQULA01. The sequence continues at coordinate 7,748 of JAQULA010000032.1, read as the reverse complement.
GGGGCCGGGGCCTTCGGATTCCGACGTCGTCGCGATCGCGGCCGGGGCATCCTCATTTTTGTCCAACCCGGATTCCGCCGGATCCGGCGGCAGAGTCGGAGCCGATTCGACGGCAACGCTTTGACGTTCAAGAAATTCCTTGGCCAGCGATTCATATTTCAGAGACCCGATGCAAAACTCGTCATAAAGCATGATCGGCTTGCCAAACCCCGGAGCTTCACTTAAACGAATACTGCGCGGGATAATCGTCGTAAATACCTTGTTTTTAAAAAAAGCGCGCACTTCTTTTATAACCTCACCGGTCAATCGCGTGCGAAAATCCGCCATCGTTAGAACCACCCCTTCGATCAGCAGCCCCGGGTTCAGGGCCTTATTAACCAGAGAAATCGTATCCATAAGTTGACTGAGCCCCTCCAGCGCGTAATATTCGCACTGCAGCGGGATTAAAACGCTGTCCGAAGCTACCAGCGCATTCAACGTCAGCAGCCCCAGAGACGGCGGGCAATCAATAAAAATAAAATCAAACCGGTCCTTCACCGCCGCCAGCATCATGCGGATCCTGTATTCACGCTGCGGAAGTTCCACTAATTCGATCTCCGCTCCGGCCAAGGCAACGCTGGAGGGAATTATCCACAGGTTTTCCACAGGTGTGGGAAGTATAACTTCTTCAAATACAGCGACATCCATCAACAATTCATAAGAACCCAGTCGTTGCGATTTTTTTTCCAGGCCAATCCCGCTGGTTGCATTGGCTTGAGGGTCGGCATCGATCAATAAAACTTTTTTCCCCTTTGCCGCCACAAACGCGCTTAAATTTATCGCGCTGGTAGTTTTGCCAACTCCGCCCTTTTGATTGCAAATTCCGATAATTTTTCCCATCAGCGACCTTACCTCTTGTTAACTATTAATAATGGGTTATTTCCTCTTTTTTCTTAGCAGCAAGGGAATTATCAATAGTTTCCTTTTTCGTTTTAAAATAATTCATTTCCGTAACAAGTTGATTACTAACAACTTCCAGCTCTTTTATCAGCTGGGCTGATTCGATCGAAGCGTTTTGACCTCCTTCTTTATACACAGAGATCTTGGAAGCTAAATCAGTGAGCTTGCCGGCCATATCCCGGTAACGCTCCATAAGCGTGCGTAATTTCGAAATCGCCCCATTAATTGCACCGGCCAGTTCGGCCAGCTCGTCTCCGGCGCGCAATTTCCCCACGTCAATGCTCAGATCCCCTTCGCTGATCGCATTGGCCGCGTTTTCCATGCGAAAAATCGGCCCGGCAATTTTATGCGAAACAAATATACTTAATACAAACAAAACAAACGCGCCGGCCAAAAGCCGCAGAACCAAAGTGCTGGAAACCCGGTCAAATATATCGGAAAATTCCACCACTACTATCGAATTTACCATCGCCTCCCGACTGACATCGCCGGACTTCTTTTCATATGCCGAACGGATCTGCTCGTAAAACGCTTTATCCTGGGTTAATGCGGATATTTCGTTCCAGGTAGTAATATAGGTTGTCCAAACCGCAATTATTCCGATTACCGTGGTGGTGATAAAAATCAGCGCGCTAAACCGCAACTGAAACCCTTTATTGATAAAATAATTCCGCCGGACAAACTGCCCCTTTCCCTGCGTCATTCAACACCTCCTGATTAATCTTCCCCACTAATGTTTCCGGCCAAATGTTCCACGTGGAACATTGCTGCCTGTTTTTCTTTCAAGACGCATAAGCACCAGGGCGATATCGCTGGATGTGATCCCGGAGATCCGCATTGCCTGCCCCACGGACAATGGCATTATTTTTTGAAGTTTTTCTCTGGCTTCTTTTTTAAGTCCGGTAATTTTAGCATAAGGAAAGTTCTCCGGGATCTCGCGGTGCTCTAATTTTTTCAACCGCTGAATAAGAGCCTCTTCCCTTTGAATGTACCCCTCGTATTTTATCCCGATCTCCACCTGATTGGCCACATCGTCGGATAATACCGACACCCGGGAATCCAGCGCCACTAAATCGGTATAGTGGACCTCCGGCCGTTTTAAAATCTGGGCCAGCGAACAATTTCCCTGCCGCATAGTTTTAATTTTTTGCATCTCGGTTTCAATAAGATGCTGCTTGGTTTTTATTTTATCAGCCTTTGACTTGGAAATCAAGCCCAATTTATACGCCGCCGGGCCTAACCGCACATCGGCATTATCCTGACGGATAAGCAGGCGGTGTTCGACGCGCGATGTAAACAGCCGGTACGGCTCGCTAGTGCCTTTGGTAACCAGGTCATCAATCAGCACGCCGATATATGCCTGGGTGCGATCTAAAACAAACGGCGGTCTTTTTTGCCGGCGCAGCGCCGCATTAATTCCCGCGATTATGCCCTGCCCGGCGGCTTCTTCGTAACCGGTAGTCCCGTTGATTTGTCCGGCGCAGTAAAGATTTTTTATGGTTTTTGTTTCCAGCGTCGGCAATAACTGCGTAGGGTCGATAAAATCATACTCGATACCGTATCCAAACCGGATTATCTGAGATTTATGAAGCCCCTTGATTGTTTTCAGCATTTTAATCTGTACGTCCTGGGGAAGGCTCGTGGATAAACCATTCAGATATACTTCGCAGGTTTGGCGGCCTTCCGGTTCAAGAAAAATTTGATGCGCATCTTTTTCCGGAAATTTAACCACCTTATCTTCGATCGACGGGCAATAGCGCACGCCGACTCCTTTTATTTTCCCGCTATATAAAGGAGACCGGTTAAGATTATCCCGGATGACTTTATGAGTCCGCTTGTTCGTATACCCTAAGTAGCAACTCACCTGCTCCAGGCTGAGCTGATGGGTATCGTACGAAAACGGCTGCGGATTTAAATCCCCCTTCTGCTCCTGAAAGCAAGAAAAGTCAATGCTTCGGCTGTGGATTCGACAGGGAGTTCCGGTTTTAAGCCGCCCCAGCGAAAATCCCAGCTGCTTCAGATTAGCCGGCAATTCCAAAGCCGCGCTTTCCCCCAGCCTGCCTCCGGACAGAGAAGTCTCTCCAATATGAATTGTGCCGTTCAAAAAAGTTCCGGTGGTAAGAATAACGGTATTGCCGGAGATCTCCAGCCCGGTATCGGTTTTTACCCCTCGGACATGCTTACCGCTAACCAGCACCTCGGTAACCTTGGCCTGCAGGATTTCCAGCCGGGGCTCGGCTTCCAGGGCCAGGCGCATGAAATTTTGATATTGCTGCTTATCTGCCTGCGCGCGCGGAGCCCATACCGCCGGTCCCTTTTTAGTATTAAGCATGCGAAATTGAATTCCGGCAAAATCTATCGCTCTTCCCATTTCTCCGCCCAAAGCATCGATTTCCCGGGCTAAATGGCTTTTACCCGGCCCGCCAATCGCCGGATTACAGGACATCTGGGCAATTTTTTCAATGTTGAGCGTGGTAATCAGCGTAATACATCCCATACGGCTGGCCGCCAGGGCCGCCTCACATCCGGCATGTCCGGCTCCAACTACAATCACATCGTACTTTTTGGGAAATTTTAATGTTTTCATTCTATTCTTAGAGGATTTTCGCGGAGGATTGGGGTGGAACAACCTGATTGTTCCACGTGGAACAATTAGGCCGGTTTTTGGTCATTAGACAAAACAGTTACTCTTATTTTGGCCTTCTTAACTCCCTGCATGCCAAACAAGCCCCTTTGCCCCTCGCTTAGAATTTTAATGGTGATTTTTTCCTTAGGTAAACCCAGTTCCTGCATCGCGCTCCGAATCGCTTCTTCCACGCTGTTGCCTTCGTATTCTTTTACATACAGGGCGTTTTTATCGTCTTTTCTTTGGGCCATAATCCCCTCTTTCAATTCCCGGATAATTACCTGCTCCAGCACGCACCGGCATCGCGCGATTACGCCGCCGCTGCCCCTGGCTGGCGCATTAAATTAAACTGCACAAAAAAGGAAAAAATAGAGTTGGTAAGAAAATACAGGGCCAACCCCGAAGGAAAATTATAAAAAACCACGCCTAAAACCACCGGCATCATCATTGCCATAGCTTTTTGCTGTTCATTCATTTGACCGGTAGTGGTCAACCGCTGCTGTAAAAATGATATCGCGATCATGACTAATGGTAAAAGATTAAGCCCATTACCGATAAATGGGAAACTTCCCGGGAAGGTAATAAACGCATCCGGCGCGGATAAGTCTTTTATCCATAAAAACCGCGCCCCCCTCAACTCTACCGCATGGATCAGCACATTGTAAAGCGAAATAAACACCGGCATCTGGAAAATCAACGGAAAACAGCCGCCGGCGGGATTAACCTTGTGTTTTTTATATAACTCCATTATTTCTTTATTCAGCTTCTGCGGATCGTCCTTATGAGTAGTTCTTAACTTATCCATATGCGGCTGAAGCGCTTGCATTTCCTTCATTGATCGCATGCTTTTAAGCGTTAATGGATATAGAAATAAATTTATCAGCAATGACAATGCGACTACTGCCAATCCATAATTTCTGAATAGTTTATACAGCGTGTGCAGCAATAACATTAAAAAGTCGGAAAACCCGACAAAGAACCCCTTACCGCGGATATCCTCAGCCTTTAACTGGAGTGTGGCCATTTCATCATAATTGCTGGGTCCGGCATACAATACAAATTTTTTTGTAAAATCTTTATTGGCAACAACTTGAGCTCCGCTAACCCCAAGCCCGACCAATGCGGTTTGACTGGAAGCTGTCGACTGCTGCTTATCCCAATATCCATAAATCCCGCCATCCGAATCAACCGGGATAAGCGCCAGTGAAAAATACCGGTTTTTTGCCCCAGCCAGCCGAACGTTTCCGCTGATTACCTCCATCTTTTGGATCCCGCTCACCCCCCGCTTGCGCAGCTTGCTGTCCTCAAACATTACTAAGGCCTCTTCAAAGCGCGCATCCATACCGGTAACCGGAGGAAGCCCGGCTACTGCGGTTAAGCGATACTCGGCAATAAAATCCACCTCTGACTTGATATCAACCTCTAATTGCAGTCCGGAGGTATTCATGTCCAGGATTAAACGCTTGGTTATGAGAATTCCCGGATCTTTGCGATAGGTAAAAACCAGGGCATTGTCCCCGGCGGCCACATCCTGCAAAACCGCCCGATCCGTTAACCCGGTATCACTGAGAACTCCCGGCATATTATTCTCCGTGTCAATAAGCACTGTAGGGCGCTGGGTTGTCGGATCAATATACTTCAATAATTCGATCCGGCTGATATCTGCGCCGGGAGCATTGACAATCACGCGGATTTTTTCATTTTCTAAAACATAACTTTTTTCAAATGAATATGTTGGGTTAATACTCCCGGTCGGAGCCATAGCGGGGTTTTCCGAGCGAACCACGGCAGTTGCCGGCGCCGAAGGCGCAAAATACTGGGGAAATAAATGTTTGGCGATCAGCGGATAAACCGTTAACACCATCAAGGTGATTATTATTACTGTGAAAAAATTATTTTCGCTTTTCATGTCTCCCCTTTTAATTAATCCTTCACCGGATCATATCCCCCGGCATTCCATTGATTACAACGTAAGATTCTCCAAAGCGCAGCCGCCCCTCCAACTGCCACGCCCTTCTTTTGAATCGATTCCCGGGCATAAGCAGAACAAGTTGGATGAAACCTGCAGCACCCCAATCCTATATTTGAGAAGTACTTACGGTATAAATCAATCATCCAAATCGCAACTTTTATCATTTTATTTCAAGTAGTTTTAAAATGGTTTTCCTGAAATCAGCATAATCCGGGTTTTTAGTGGTTGTTTTTACGACAAATACAAAATCCTGCCCGCAGCCAAAAACATCCTTATTTTCCCGATAAATTTGCCGGATAAGCCGCTTTACCCGGTTGCGGACTACGAGATTGCAGCAGATTTTATTGCTTACACTAATACCGATGCGATTATGACTAAGACCGTTTGACGAGTGATATATCCAAAGTAGCGCGCTTTTACTCACCCTACGCTGCTGGTAAACACTTTTAAATTGAAAGGACCTGAGCAGGCGTTCTTTTTTTGAAAAACCGGAGCGCTTCATGCTACACGGTAAGGGATTTTCTTCCCTTGCGCCGACGACGGCTCAGCACCGCGCGCCCGTCGGCAGTTTTCATTCTTTTGCGAAAACCGTGTGCTTTTTTCCGTTTCAGATTTGATTTGGGTTTTAAATTCAGCTTCATGTTTTTTCTCCCGTATGGTGGTTAATTTATTAAAAGAAAATTATAACACAACTACACCTATAGTCAATAAAAAACACAAAAAATCTCTTGAAAAAAAACCGTACTTTGTTATAATGATTCATGCGTTGCTTAAATTTTTCGACAAATCAGCTGTGGATAAGTTGTGGATTTAATTAAAGCGTTTAATTTTAACTATTGTAATACCACACTGTTAAGATAATAAACATGCGCCGGAATGACTGTTGACAAAATCATTTGGCGATAACCCGCGGCATCTATGGATAATAAAGCTGAGCAACTCTGGAACGATATAATAGCGGTTCTGAAAAAATCCGTTTCCTCGCAGAGCTTCGAAACCTGGCTTAAACCAATTCGTGCCGTTAAATTGTCGGGCGACACGTTATTGATCGAGGTTCCGAATAAATTCTTTAAAGACTGGATTGTCGACCACTATTACGATTTGATTAAAGAGACTCTGGCCCAGGCCGCCGGAACCGCGTTACATCTTGATTTTTCGGTCTCAACCACCAGTATCCCGGTCGTTCCGGAAAAAACCGTATCGATTCCCACGGGAGAACCGATAGAAACCCTGCCGCGTCATCGGCCGGATATTTATCTCAATCCGAAATACACTTTTGATAGTTTTGTCGTCGGTCCGAGCAACCGGTTTGCGCACGCGGCCAGTTCCGCGGTCGCGGAATCTCCGGCGCGGGCATACAATCCGTTATTTATTTACGGCGGAGTGGGATTAGGGAAGACCCATCTGATGCAGGCGGTCGGACATTATGTTTTGGAAAAAAATCCGAACGCAAAGTTATCCTACACCACCAGCGAACGATTCACCAACCAGCTTATTAACGCTATCCAAACCCGGACCACGATGCGCTTCCGGGAAAAATACCGGAACGTCGACATCCTGCTTATCGACGATATTCAGTTTATCGCCGGGAAAGAAAGCACCCAGGAAGAATTTTTTCACACGTTTAATACTTTATATGACGCCCACAAACAAATTGTTCTGATCAGCGACCGGCCCCCAAAGGAAATTCCCGGGCTCGAGGAACGGCTGGTTTCCCGGTTTGAGTGGGGATTGGTGACGGATATTCAGCCGCCGGACCTGGAAACCCGGGTGGCTATTCTGCGCAAGAAAGCGGAGCGGGAAATCGTCAAGGTTCCCGACGAGGTTATGTTTTTCATCGCCGAAAAAATCCGCTCGAATATCAGGGAATTGGAAGGATCATTGATCCGGGTTGTCGCGTATTCATTGCTTACCAATAACGCGATTTCCATCGCCGTCGCCGAAGAAGTGCTTAAGGACGCGATAAAAGAAGACGCGGTTATTCAGGTGATTACCGTCGATAAAATTCAAAAGGTGATCGCGGATAATTTCGATATCCGGATTTCGGACATTAAAAAAGGGGGGAGAAGCAAGGTTATTTCTTATCCCCGGCACCTGGCGATGTATCTTTCCCGGGAAATGACCAATCACTCGCTTTCGGAAATCGGGGAACATTTCGGCGGCCGGGACCATACCACGGTTTTACACGCTTGTGAAAAGATTAAGAAACAA
>JAQULA010000031.1 GCA_028718845.1 Candidatus Omnitrophota bacterium | reverse complement strand
AAATCAAGCTGCGTCATGCTAACTCAGATAGCGCTATCGATCCGGCCCCACGCATATGCCGGTGCCGGGGTCTGCCGATTGACTACTGACCGGCCGGCCGCGCTTGTGCCGTTATTACCCTCGGACGGAAACGATAACGACGCCACAAACCGGTTCTGCGCGCTGCCGTTAAGGATCTGCGCGAGCATCTCCTGATGGTTTTTTGTACCGGCCGGCAGATGCGGATTAACCACCATGGTCCGCAGGCTCTCTCCTTTCGCATAAATACGGAATTTTTCCGGATCCTGCCGGATATCCTGTTCCGGGATAACCACGATCCCGGTTTCAAAAAATATCCCGTTGTCCAGCTTGTGAAATTGAGTCGCGGTCAAATCCACCTTAAACGCTTTCCCCTCTAAAAGCACCCTTAAATAGGCGTGAAATCCGAAGAAATTACTTTCCGGAGGATAAGCCCTGGCCACCAGCATGGAAATAAAGGGATAATCCTTCAATTCTTCCATCAGCGCGATGCCGGACAAATGCATGCAGGAATAAGGATAGGACCAGCTCTCGGGATTAAAGGCAAGATAGCGTTCTTTTACCCGGCTGAGCCCCTCCAGCGCCCGGATAAAATCATCCCGGGAACCATTAAGGCTGATCCCGCGTTTATCCAGCAATCCGAGGAATTTTTCCTTGTCCATTCGGACATATTCGTCATCCAGCCAGAACGACGGGTTGTTGCGGACAAGCAGCGCTCCGATTGCCGCCCCGAGGGCATTATCGCGGTTCAGTTCCAGTACCCGGCGCAGTTTTCGCAGTATCGACGCATCCGTTATTTCCAATCCCGCGAGAAACAGCACGCAGTCCAATTTTTTCTCCGCGGGAATGTCCGGCAGGAATAATTTATCCACCACGCCAAGCAGCGATGACGTCCGGGAACGCGCCGAAGAAAAACCGGCAAAAGTATTGTGCAACGCGAATTCCGGAAGGGTCAGCCGCGGAGAAAGACATTCCGGAGCGGATTCCGCCGTACGCGTCCAACTGCCGAAGATCAGTCCGATCGCGCAGACCAGTGTGATCGCTCGAACTTTTATATCCATTATCCTCGCTCTCGGCCCTAAATAAAAATCCGGAAATATCGGCCGGCGCACGTATTCCCGGATTATCCGGTCTATCTGATACCGCGTTTTAGATGGCCCGGCCAATTTCCTCGGCCCGGCCCGGCAAACGCGCTGGAGTACGCTCCAGAGGAGTACGATTCAATACATCTTTTACCGATTCTTCGTCCCAGATGCGCAGGATATCCTGCACCCAGAGGGAATTTTCCGCGGGATTCCCGGTAAGCACCAGTTCCGGATCCGGATTACGCGACATTACTTCGGAAAATAAAGCCCGAAGTTTTTGTTCGACAGCTTTGACCTCCGGCTGTTCTTTTAAGCGTTTAAGTTCCAATTCCCTGAAATCACCGTGAACAGTAACGAAAAAATTTCCATCCAGCATTCCGGTAAGGTCTTGTATCAATGCTTCGTAACGCGCGTCGTAATTATCCAAATACTCCTTCAGGAACCGCTCCCCGGAATCGGGGATCGTAAGCGCATCGAAATCAAGCTGCGGGTATTGAACAATCTCCGCATCGACCTCGGCATATCTTTCGTCGCTATGGATCACATCGCTCAGCGCTTTGATCCGGTCAAGTTCGCTAAGCTCCCGCCCGCGGATTTCCCGCGCTTTTTTCTCAAAACGGCCGATATAATTTTCGCACGCGCGCGCAATCGTAAACAAACCGCTTTCATTTTTTATCGTCTCCCGGATTTCCGTCATCGCCGGGACAAACCAGCCGCGCTTCCAGCCATCCGGCTCTTCCAGGATAATACCGTTTTCCAGGTCCAGCTGCGGGCTGATCACTGCGGCCAGCCGGGTAATTTCCAGCGCTTCCTCCCGAAACTGCCGTTTCATCTTCCGGGTGGGATCTCCGACCACGATAAAAGCAAGCTGCCGGCCCTGATCGCGAAATTCAAATTTAACCGCCTGCTGGCAAAACCGGGAATTTTCCGTGTTTTTTTGCCGCGCTTGGGTGATAAAATTTTCTTTAGCCGAAGCGAAATCCTCCGCCGCTTCTTTTACCGCCGGTTCCGCGGCAATATCCGGATCCGCCGCTTCAAGCCCCGGCAAAGAATCAATAAATCCCCGGATCTTGAATGCCGTTTCCACCGGAGCTGTTTTTCCCTGCTGCACTTGGTGCCAAACACCGGAGATTTCCTGAATCAAAGCCGCAACCGTACGCGCATACGCGGTTATCTTTTCCCGGCGCATAACCTCTAGCCGGGCCGCCAAACCGGAAACAACGGTTTCAACCTGCCGGTTTAGATTTTCCCGCTTTTGTTGCGCTGCCGCATCTTGCAGCACATCCGCAAATTCATCGTTTATTTTTTTAAACTCGTCTTCCAGGGCCGACGACGCCGCCCGCGCCGCGCTTTCGGCCGCATAGACCGCATCATTCGCCGCATCCGCCTGCCGGCTCAAAGCATCGACACGGGAATTAAATTCCCGCGTTCGCAGGGCAATCCGTTCCTCCTGTTGGCGCCGGGCCGTAGATTGCCGCACCTCCTGTTCAAATCGGGCATAGGTTTGCTGAAGTTCCCCGGCCATGGATTTAAGCACCGGAGAGCCCTGATTGTCCCGGAAGGCCTTGACCAATTGCAGCGCTTCGTCATTATTCATTTTCAGCAAATTATTAATCACCGTGCGCACCAGCCACACATTGGCGCAAACCTGTTCATTATTCACAATACCCCGCAAATACCCCCCTAACATCGGGCTCTCAAACTGCTGATAGTCGCTCACCAGCGCAGCCAGCGTTTTTTCAAACCGCCGCAATTCCGGGGACTTGCTGTTGATTTTTTTCGGCCCTTGGTTCCCTTTACCTTTTAGCTTTTTCACCTCGGACAGCGCGGACAACGCCCGGTCGACATCCATGATCAGCACTTCACTGGTTTTCCGGTCCACCTTGATTGCCGGGGGTTTCTCCTTTTTAACCGGCTCTTCGGTTTTGGCCCGGTCTTCCGGGATCGCCACGTCCAGTCCCAACGCGCCGATTAACCCCGAATTATCTTTGATCAGCCGGGGGTGGGCATTCAATGCCTCTGCCAGCAATGTCCGCATCGGCTTGCTCAGCAAATCTTTGTTTTCGATCAACGCGTTACAAAAACCGGTCGCATACATATTGCTCAGGATCTCCGCAATAAAATCACGGCTTTTTTCCCGCTCAAGCAACAACTGGGGGAAAATCAGTTCAAAGAATTGCGGGTTTTTACTAAAGCGCTCGGGTTGCTGTAATACTTGCAGCAGATATTTTTTGGCCTGCGCATAATCATTATCCATAATATTCGCAAAGACCAGGCCCATCCGGACCTGCGATTTCAACACCGGGCTGAACTCTTTGCTCGATAGCGCGGCTGCCGTTTCCGTTGTTTTTTTCAGTATTTCCTTCACCGTCCTGCCCAGCTCGGAGTACCGGTACAATTCCCGGAGCATCTCCGCCTCGGCCAATTCATTGGCCGGCGGTTTTGCATGAATTTTATCCAATAATTGTTTATACCGCCCTTCCTTAAAACGGGCCAGAAACCCGGCAAAGTACTGCTCGTCCATAAACGCGGCCGGGTCAAACCCCGCCTTCTTTAATTCGCCCTGCTTCCCGTAGATCTGCAACATCAGCAATACATTCGTAAGCAAACTAAAATGCATGTCCGATATCGGGTAGAGCGCCCGCGGGTCGCTAACCGGATATTTTTTCAGTTCTATCAGCGTCCGGGCTATGTCCCTTAGGCTTTCCTGCGCGCCATTCGGATTACCGTTCATGATCTCATGCTCGGCAATACGCGTTTCCGCATCCAAACAACAAAGTAAAACATGATAGGCTTTGGTTGTCTTTTCCGACTCCAAAAGACGCTCCAGATATTTCTGCGCGCAGATGGACGCAATCGCGTAAATACCATACCCGAATTTTTCCAATCTTTCCCGGTTGGCTTCCAATTCCTCGGCGGAGATTTCCCCCCGTTTTTCCCGCTCTTCCAGGGATTTCAGTTGTCCGGGGATTTTTTCGCGAAAAAGCCATTGTCCGTATACCCAGAAAAACTGGTATGCGTCGGCGTAAAATTTTTTTAATTCTATTTCCTGCGCTTCATTTAAAGAAAAGGTTAATTTTTCAGCCAGCACATAGGCCTCGCGAAAGGCGACTGAAGCATCATAATTGTAAGGCGTGTCCTGAAAAACCCTGCCCAGCGTACAAGCCGCCATAAAATGGGAAAATTGCATATCGGCAATCATCCGGGTCGCGGCTTCACTTTTCCCCAGGGTATCACAAAGTGTTTCGGCTTGTTCAAAACGCTTTAATCCTTGTTTTGCCGCTTCGATCTTTTTATCTTCCGGCCAGGCCGCCGCCTCAACCAGCAGGGCCTGAATCCGGGCCATCAGCACCACATTCTGGAAATCCGGCTCAATACCCTCTAACGCAAAGGCCGATTCCAGACAGCCGGCGGCTTTTATCAGGTTCTTTGCCCGGTCGGCGTTATTGGTAAGAACGCGGGCCGCGGTCATAAAATACAATTCCGCGGTCAGGGTAAGCCCGAGATAAATCGTTTCATTCTTTTCTTTAGGAATGATTTTTTGCAGCCGGTTAAAATCAACGCTTTCCAGCAAAGCAATCCCTTGAATTATCGCTTGTTGGGCGTTGAACCGCAAGCCGTCTCTTTCTTTGCCGGAATAGAGCAAATCGGCTTTCTGTTCTTGACGGGATATCTTTTGCGCCTGCTCGAAATCAAGATTTCCCAGTAAATTAGGCGCTGGGATCATCGCTCCGGAGAATAAAAGGCTCCCTTTTTGCTCATATAAATCGAGATTGCGCTCCGCGGTGCAATAAAATTCAAACGCGCGCTCAAATTTATCTTCAAATTCCCGGGCATCCGGATCCGGCGATTGCGCAAGCAGCGTATTGACCGCCTCTACCGGCCCTGGGCTAATTGATCCGGTCAGGCTGTCGGTAAGGTCGCGGTATTGTTTAAGGAAAGCAGTTGCGCCCATTGATAGCTTCGGGGAAAGCATGCGGGTCGGTCCGCGCACCGGCATATCCACGGCAACCACATTGCCGACGGCCAGGATGTTGACCAAGACGCAACCGATTATTTTGATTAATCCGTTATTCACTCTTTTCACGTCAAGCCCCCTATATTTTCATACCGCCCGTATTCCGCGCCGGGTTTGGCCCGGATTAAAAAAGGTGTAAAAGTATACCATGCTATCCGGCAGCGCGCAAGTAACCGGCATGAAACGTAACCATTTATTATTCCAGACGTTCGGACAGAGGAGTTCAGTTATGCTCGTTCCTCTTAAAGCAGGCGACGGGGTGTACGGATCCGAACACTTCATCAACCGTTCCGGAAAGATTGCCTTGCCGGATGATTTTCAGGAATGTCCCGACCATATTCGGATTATATAAGACCCCGCTGCCTTGTTCTATCTGGGAAATCGCCTGGTCGAGACTTGTGGCATGAGGATTACTGTACGGACGGCTTCCGAGCATCGCGCTGAAAGAATCCACAATACGAAGTATCTGCGCTTCCCGCGGGATCTCATCCTGCTTCAACCGGTCGGGATAGCCGCTGCCGTCAAAGTTTTCGTGATGGGAAAACACCGCGGCTAAGATAGTTTTTGACTGAATGCCTTTCTTCTTAAGGATCTGATAGGATTGACGCACATGTTCGAAAACCTCATACCGCTGCGCCTCGGAAAGCGCCCCGCTATGATTAATAAGATACGGATCGATCGAACTTTTGCCGATATCATGAAATCGCGCCGCAATCGACAAGTCGGTCAACTGCTGACTGGAAAAGCCCAAGGCAATCCCCACGCGGTAGGACAGATGAAAAACCTCTTTCTGATGCCGGATAACCCATTCCGGAAAGCGGTGTTTCTTTTCATGCTGTTCCAGATAATTCATGACCGTTGTAAATGTATCGTTAGTCACTAAGACCATACTCTTCCTTCCCTAGTAATACGAACTATGCGTTAAAAAAGATGGAAAAGTATACCATAGGTTTTTCTGATTTGCAAGGCAGGGCCGGATTTTCACGATTAATTCGTAACATATATTATGGCAATATGTTACGATCTACGCTCGGCATATTTTTTATATCCCGGCCGAAGCTGAAAATAAAATCCCCGCGATAATATGATCGCGGGGATTTTAACACACACCGGTAAAATCATTGTACGGATTCGATCTTCACCTCAAACTTCAGCGTTTTCCCGGCCAGGGGATGATTAAAATCGACCATCACGGTTTTTTCTTTTACTTCCGCTATTTTTACGACCCGGGCGCGGCCGTCCGGACTGCGCACCTGCAAAGGCGTTCCGACCTTGATCTCGATTCCCTGCGGCAATTGCGTACGATCCACTTCCTGCAAAGCATCCGGACGCACCGGGCCATAGGCCTCTTCCGGAGCAACGGTTACGGTCTTCGACTCTCCGGCATGCATACCCTCAAGCTGTTTTTCCAGTCCGGGAATTATCTCGCCCTGCCCCTGGGTATAGAGTAAGGGGGCCCCTTCCCTGGAACTGTCAATCACTGCCTCATCGACCGTCAGCTTATACTGAAACGCTACTTTGCTTCCCTTCTGAATCGCCATTTTTTCTCCTTCTGCCGCGTATGCCACACCCGTCAAATAACCGCCCAGACACAAACATACCGCCAACACACTGATTCGCCGCATTATTCCGACTCCTTTCCGATTTCACTTCTATTCATGAATACAAAAAAAACCGCAGGATTATAAAGTTCTACCTTGCGGTTCGAGTTTTTTATTCCCAATAAAGATTGATTGTAGCGCGGAAAATGCCCCTTGTCAATATACACACGAATCACACGCGAATTAACTCAAATCTTCCGCCAAACACAGTTTGGTTTTTGCGTCCCTCGTCCTAGTCCCGCCGCTTCTTGGCGGGACGGTCATCCCTCGGTTAACTGCCTGCTTTATTGCTTCGCGATCGCCTGAATCGCGGCTTGTACCTTTCGTTCGATCCCCCGCTCCATAAACCCGGGCAGTAGTTTCTGGATCCGCTGCTTAAAATCCGATTCCAGCCATTTAAAATTAAGCGAGGTATATAACCCGGATAATTGGAACGAAAAGCCCACGGCCGTCACTTTGGGATCCAGTAATCCCAGCAGCAGTTGAAATTTCGGCGAAGTCGCCATCAATTCCCGGGGGAGGGATAAGGATAACTTTCCGCTGATTTGTTCCCGGCCTTTCAGATCGAACATTCCGTCCAGGGACAATTCCGAAGCCCGCACGATTATATTTCTCAGCTCCGCGGATGTTTCCGTGGCCACGAAATCGGCCGAGACCGTCGTAAAATCGATTTTTTTTAACGACGGCAAATTAAAAAAATCGGACAGCCAGACGAAAAAGCGCACGTTATCGAGGATCCCGTCCCGGATAGTTATATTTCCGCCCAATACCGGAACCGGATAGCTGGCATAGGTCAGGTCGCAGGCAAACCTTCCGTCGATACGGCCCGGCAATTTCGCCGGCAGGCAGCGATAAGCCCCGAACAAGGAAAGCAGCACCGCATCCAATTCATGCGCGCTGACATCCTGCACGATAAGATCGCAATCGGTTTTCAGCGGCCATTGAGATATGTTCACGCCCAGCCTCCCGGTCAAAGCACCGTCGAAAATTCCGGACGAAAAAGAAAATAATTTCAGGCTTTTATCCCGGCCGTCAAATTCGGTATCGACATTATGCAGAGAAAACGAATAGGTTTCCGGACCGGGCGTATAGGCAAGCCGCAGCTCGTCGATGAACAATTTAAACCGGCCATCCGGGGACAAGCCGAACGATAACGATTGAAACGCCGCTTCCAAATGCTGGGGCATCGATCGCGCCTCGGTATTTTTATTAAACACGACATCGAACGCGCCGTTAAGTTTTCCTTTTCCGGCATCACCGATAAATGCCGCGTCCATACCGCGCGGATTTTTCCGCCGCGCCTCCGGCGGCTGGTCCGGAAAGGTAGCGATACTGCAGTCGATCACGGTCCGTTCGCCAAAAAAAACCGCGCCTTTTGCCCGCAGCGGAATATTATTCGCGTTGGCGCGGATATAGTCTATGGTTATTTTTTTGGAAGCGATTTTCAGCCGGCAATCGATATCGAAAACCGCCAAACTCCCGGACGAGATCCCGATGCGTTGAGGAATTTTTCCGTAGCGAAGCAGGTTTTCCAGCATCACCATAAATTCATTGCGGTGCCCCGAACCGATGATCAGTGCCGGGAAAAACTTTTCCGCGGTCGCAAAACCCTTAAGCCACAGCTCATCCTTTACCAGTTCTCCCTGCAGGGCGGCGGTAAAATCCCCCCGGCTGACCCGGAACGTTTCAATCGCCAGGCCTCCTTCCCTGGCCGTCCCGGCAAAATCATATTCAACCGGCATGCCGGTTGTCTGGGACGGCGCCAACCGCCCTTTTCTCGCACCATCGACGCGTCCGATCATTACCCTCCCGGAGCTGGAAACCCGCCGTCCCGCGCCGATCCCGATTTTGGCGTCAACGATAACCGCCTGCGCCCGGCTTCCCTTGCGGTCAATAATCCCCCGCCCGTTTTCCAGGACGATTTTCAGCGGCTGGCCTTTGGCCAGAATATTGATAACGTTGATTATCCCCTCGAGGTTTTCCTTGAGAAACATCGGATAATTAAACGAATCCAGTTCCGGATGCGCGAAATAAATTTTGCTGATAACCAGATTTTTCCTGCCGATCAGCTCGCTCAGAGAAAGAATCAGGGTTATTCTTTCGATCGAAAGCGGCAAATATTGCATATCGGCGGTGTTTCCGGAGACCCGGATATCACGCAAAACGATGAAGCTCGGGGGAATATAATGGATACTTCCGATGAATACGTTTTGATGCAGATAAAGGCTCAGTTCGTTTTCTATTTTACTCTTTTCGGCGGTTAAAACCATTTTAACCGCGAGAGCTAAAAAACCGAACAACAGCGTCAGGACGGCGATAACCGCAAAAACAAATACCGGCTTAGAAAATAATCGTTTCAAATAATTCCCCATTCTTATAGAATTCCACGCGATCGATAAAATAAACGGCTTTATAGCGGTTTCCCAGGGGAGAATTATAGGCGTACTCTTTATATTCGCTGAACAGCAGGCTGAGCTGCTTAAAAGTGATGATCTTTTTCTTTAGATCGTCCGAAGAAACGCCGGGGCGGGAACGTTCATCGATGCGCAGCAGAAAAACCGCGGCAAACGGCAGGGCTTTTCCCCCCGGATAACAATTGATCAGCGCGGTAAATACCTCGCAGCTGTCCCGGTAGTCGGCATTCCAAAAATAATATTCTCCCGCGGCAAACAAAGCGTCGTGGTAATACGGCGACCCTTCACCGGAGCGCAATAACGAATGATAAAAGGAAAATGCGCCGTTCCGGTCCCCCTCCGCCGCGGCTTCGCGGGCGCATTGATGGACATAACGGTCGTCATCGGCAAACCCGGGCCGGACGATACCGACGACCATGGCCACCACCGCGACAAAGACGCAGTATCTGCGCGCGTTCATACTCTTCCCTTTCTGTCATGCATACGCTTATATTATAGCAAAAAACCGGTATCGATAAAAGAGATTTAGCACCCGTTAATGCCGCCGCAGCAAGCCCTGATTCGCATCGAGCAGCCGGTTGCGGTTCTGCTTGTGCCTTTCGGTTTCAAACTCGAACAAAACGTCGCCGTCGGCATCGGTCCGGGCAGTTAGGGTATAACGCGAATGGCGGGAATAAACTATACACAGCTCCTTCCCCGCCCGGTCAAACACGACCTGCGGAGATAAGCGCTCCCGGCTGATTATCGATTCAAAAGAAGCGTAATCGTCCGGGGTAACCGATACCGCTGGACGGCCGCGCCGGACACTCAGGCGCAGACGATGATAACCGTTATCCCGGACAATTCTCAACGCGTTCGGGAATGAACTATAGACTAAAGCGTCGATATCCGAATCGGTCAGCGGATCGCGTTGATAACTGCGCAGAACCAGCGCATAATAACCGCCTTGGGCAATCCTCCCCCGATGATCGTTCAGATAGGCTACGGCTTTTTTACCCTTAATCTGCTTCGCCAGGCCCGGCACGGCATTGCCGAGCACCGCCGACAAAACAACGACAATGACCCCGAATGCGGCACAATATTTCCGGCACCCATTACTTAAAAATTTAGTTTGCCTCATTTGCCCTCCGCGGAAAAAGCATCTCCCCGTTCAAGGGAAATTACCCGCCGCACCTGCCGGATCACGGTACAAGCTTTTTTAAACCCAACCGCGGCCTTGTTATCATAAATCGCGTATTGTCGTCTTTTTTCACGCGGGGTAAAGTTAACCATGATGACATTGGCTCCGGCCTTCAAAGCGCACGGCAGCCCTTCGCCGGGAGCGATACTGGATAAGGCCGTGGTTACCGGGAGAAGCACGGTTTTAGTCATGATCCGCGTCAGCGCCAGAACCCGCAGCACCGTCGCGCAATCCCCGGGAACGTGATCGCGAAACGGCGTATGCTGCTGCGGGATAAACGGACCGATGCCGGCCATTCCCGGCATCCAATCACGCATAAACATAATGTCCTCCGCCAGATCATCAAGAGTTTGCCCGGGAAGACCGACAATAATCCCGACTCCGACCTGATACCCCAGTTTCCGTAATGTTTCCAGAATACGCAGCCGGCGGGAAAGCCGGTGTCCGGGATGCACCGCCGTGTATAGACGCGGATTGATCGTCTCATGCTTGAGTAAATAACGGTCGGCCCCGGCGTCCCGAAAAGCACGATAATCATCCAACCGGCGTTCTCCTACCGAAAGCGTCACCGCGGTATCCGGGTGAAGTGATTTGATCCGTTTGATGATCGAACACAGCATCGGACGGGTATAAAAAAAATCGTCGCCGGACTGCAGGACAACCGTCCGAATTCCCCGTTTAACAATCGTCCGGCCGGCGGCAACGATCGCATCCGGACTCAGGCGATAACGCCGCAAAACGCGATTATTGCCGCGCAGTCCGCAATAAAGACAATTCCGGCAGCAGTGATTGGAAAACTCGACAAGCCCGCGGATAAATACCGCATTCCCGCAAAATTTCCTGCGTACGGCATCCGCCTGCTTAAACAGCACCGGATCGTTCGGGTTACGCAAATAATCCACTATCGTATGTTTATTCATAATTCCGGGTTATAAAACCGATGGTTTTCCGGGCCAAGGTTACCCCCTCCCGGACCGACGTATGTTCAAATGCTCTGTTCCAGGATCAATCCGGGACTCGGACGGTTTCCCGCGGACTGCGGCGCCACCGGCCCGGTAAACAAATCAGCCGCCGCGGCATCGCCTTCCGCCGAACGCAGTTCGGCAAATAAGATCGAATATTTACGGTAAACCCGCCGCAGCTCGTTTTCGCCCTCGATAACCAGCCGGTTCCGTTCCGCTAAGCCGGTATTTATGAATATATCCCCGGCCAGCTCGTTTACCGTCCCGTTAAGTAATTCCAATTCCCGGCTGCGGATCAAGGAAAATTCCGCCAAGGATTCGCGTGCCCACACATAAAGATCGCGCGCCCGCTCCGCATCCAGTTCCGGCCGCGGCAAGGCCAGCGCGCGTAAAACCGGAAGCAGCCTGCCGCGAAACGCTTCCCAATCCAGGGTCACGGTTTTCGAGTCGAGAAAAGAAACAACCGGTTCTTGGTTCATCCACTCCCGGGAGAGATCTCCGGAATTCCGGGCTTCCTCCAGTTTCTGCCGGACATATTCCCGCGCGTATTCGGATTTGCTTTTAAGCAGGGAATAATCGAAAATATTATAGCCCATGTTGTTTACGCTCAGCATCGACGACAAACCCGAACCGCTCAGGACC
>JAQULA010000030.1 GCA_028718845.1 Candidatus Omnitrophota bacterium | reverse complement strand
TTATTTTGCGCAAAGGCGCGGACAAAATTTCATTAAATACCGCGGCAGTCAAAAATCCCCGGCTGGTCAGGCAAGGCTCGCGCAAGTTCGGCAATCAATGTATTGTCGTGGCGGTGGACGCAAAACGACGGACAACGGACCATGGGCCACAGACCACTAAGCCTGGGTGGGAAGTGTATATCTACGGAGGGAAACAGCCTACCGGGATTGATGTTATTGAATGGGTTAAAAAGGTCGAAGCGCTTGGTGCCGGAGAAATCCTGCTTACCAGCATGGATTGCGACGGTACTCAAGCCGGGTATGATATTGAATTGACGCGTGCGGTTTCCGAAGCGGTTAAGATTCCGGTAATTGCATCGGGTGGTGCCGGGAATTTGGAACATTTGTACGAAGCTTTAAGCAAGGGTAAGGCAGACGCGGTATTAGCAGCCTCAATTTTTCATTACGGGACCTATACGGTGCATCAGTCCAAACAGTATCTTGCGCGCAAAGGCCTGACGATGCGGTTCTAAATAAGTTCAGGAAAAGTAAAAGTTAAAAAAGGAAGCGGCGCGGCCCATCGGATTAAAAGGTAACGGCAAACGGGTAGAACCCGAAATTTGTAATTGGTTATTGATGTTGTCCGTTAAACGTTGACTGTTGTGACGTTGTGCCTTCCATCGAAATTTGTGGCGGGCGCATCGCAAACGACAGTTATTGCCGGGATTCCCTATGAGTCATGAGCTATCAGTTATGAATCAAGACATCTTTCCCCCGAGTAAACAATGAACCCGACGCTTAAAAAAAAACTAAATCAAGTTAAGGAAATTATTTCCGGATTGGGAAGTGTTGTTGTCGCGTTTTCCGGCGGGACGGATAGCGGTTTATTGCTGAAAATCAGCCGGGAAGTGCTCGGTAAACGGGTTTTAGCGGTGATTATCGTCACGGATTTTATCAAATCGGACGAATTATCTGCGGCACAGCGATTGGCCGGAATTATCGGTGTTCCATGCCGAAAAATTAAAAAAAACCTCTTAACCGATAATCGGATTCGTCATAATCCCCGTCAGCGTTGTTATTTTTGCAAAAAAAAACTTATGCGGACGCTCCTTGCTTTATCGCGCAAACGTGGATTTTTCGCGGTTATTGAAGGCTCAAATTCCGATGATGCCAAACAATTCCGTCCGGGGAAAAAAGCTTTAGAGGAACTTGGGATACGTTCTCCCTTGGCTGAGGCCGGACTGACTAAACCGGAAATCAGGGCGCTTGCCCGTTATTATCGGTTACCGAATTGGCAACTTCCGTCTTCCAGCTGTTTAGCCACGCGTTTTCCTTACGGAACCGCCCTGACCAGGGAAAAGCTGCATAGAGTGGCCGCTGCCGAGAAATTACTGCACGAAGACGGTTTTCGGCAAGTACGGGTTCGGGTTCAGGACAACCTGGCGCGGATTGAGGTGGAGAAGGCCGATTTGCCGCGCTTATTGAAGACGGCTACGTCGGTATTTGTCTCTAAAATTAAAAAACTGGGATTTTCATTTGTATGTGTTGATTTGGAGGGATTTAGGTCCGGGAGTCTGGATCAATAAATCCAAGGAAAAAGGTAAGCGCATAAAGAAAAGCGAAGAATACCATTGAGCGCAGTGTTTGTTTGCGGCTGAGTCACGTCTCGAATTAAGGTTACTTTAAACCGTGAGCCCCGAAATCTGGTTATGGCGGGAGAGCAGGTAGCGGTTTAAATTAAATAGTGCGCAGCTTAAATCTATAAGTATATTTAACATAATGAGATATGAATTGTTGACTTGCTGGTTTTATAGTGATATAATACTTCTTTAATATTAAAAGGGGGGAGATGAAAGTCGATCAAATTGTTAAAGACGCGGGGCTTATATTTGTGGCTACCGCATTGACCAGTATTTTTAGTCTTTTGTACCAGCTTTATATGGTACGGGTACTTGACCCGGTTGATTTTGGGGTGTTAAATTCTTTATTACCGTTAATGCTGTTTATTGCCGCGCCGACCGGGACATTGCAAACCGTTGCGACAAAATTTATAGCCGGGTTCAAAGCTCAGGGAGAGTGGGCAAGGATTCACACGTTTTTAAAGGTTTTTTTTAAAAAGGTAACGTTGATCAGCCTCGCTATTTTTGCCGTATTCGCTCTTTTTAGCAAAAGCTTCGCGAAATTTTTTAAGATTGACGATCCCTCGCTTATTATTATGGTCGGATTAATGATGATGGGATCGACACTGCTTCCGTTTGCCATGGGGATATTGCAGGGATTGCAGAAATTTAAAAGTTTGGGAACCGCGGCGGTTTTAAGTTCGGCGTTAAAGCTTGGTTTTGCGATTCTGTTCGTTACTCTGGGGCTCAGGGTCTGGGGGGCCTTTGCCGGGATTGTCGTTTCGTCATTCATTACGTTATTGCTTTGTTTTTTTCCCTTGCGTCCGTATATTATGTTTAAAACCGATCCAGGGGCGGACCCGAATGCGGGCAGGCTGGACATTTCTTCCGTTTATAAGTTCTGTCTACCGGTATTTTTGGGGTTGCCCAGTTTTACGGTGTTAACCAATGTGGATATGATCCTGGTAAAACGTTTTTTTTCTCCGACAGATGCCGGATATTACGCTATTGCTCAGATGGTGGGGAAGATTATTCTTTTTCTGCCTACCGCCGTGACCATGGTCATGTTTCCGAAAGTGACGGAGTGCCACGTGCGCAATGAGGGCACGAAAAGAATACTCAAAAAATGCCTGCTGTCTGTCGGCGGAATATGTGTTTTAGCCGGGATTGTTTGTTCGGTTTTCCCGAATGTTGTTTTAAAAATTTTATGCGGGAAGGTTTATCCCGAATGTATTCCGCTGGTTATCCCGTTCGTTTTCAGCATGACATTTTTTTCGTTAAATAATGTTTTTTTATATTATTATTTATCGACGCATCGTGACCGGGCGGTATACCTTTTTTTGATCTTCAGTTTTGTTCAGGTGATCGGAATCGTTTTGTTCCATGGCAGCCTGCTGCAGGTTTTGTATGTATTGAGTGCCGTGTCTTTTTTCCTGTTTGTCACTAATCAGCTGGTATTTGCCGCTGAGAAAAGCGTTTTATACCCGTAAGGCAGGCGACATTATTATGAAATATCTTAACGGTACGAGAATATCGATTATTATGCCGGCGTACAACGAAGCGGACCGTATTGTTTCCAGCCTGGAGGAAACGATGCGAACGTTTGATAATTTCAAATTGAACTATGAGATTATCATTGTCGACGACGGCAGTGCCGACGCTACATATAAAATCGTCCATGAGTTTGCCCGGAAGGTCAATAACGACCGCATTATCGTTCAGCGCAACCGGTCCAATTACGGCAAAGGCCGCGCGTTGCGGAAGGGGTTTCGTTTCGCCAAAGGCGAATATGTTATCTTTCTCGACGCGGACATGGATCTCCATCCCGGACAGATCGATACCTTTTTCGATATTATGCGCTTGACGGAGAGCGATATCGTTATCGGTTCCAAACGGCATCCGAATTCGCAGCTGACGTATCCGCCGGAACGGCGACTGATGAGCTCGGTCTATTTCTTTTTAGTAAAAATGCTGTTCGGCTTGCCGATCAATGATACGCAGACCGGTTTGAAGCTGTTTAAACATCACGTGCTGAAGCAGGTATTCCGCGAGTATATCAGCCGCGAATTCGCTTTTGATCTGGAACTGCTGGTAAACGCTCACCGGCTTGGTTATAAAATAGCCGAAGCCCCGGTCTGCATACAGTCTCAGCGCGAATATAGCCGGATCGGAATTGGCACAGTATATAAGATGTGCCTGGATACTTTTGCGATATATTTTCGTTTTGTGCGCAACCGGATGCGGCATGCCGCCTCAACGGTGGGAGGGAAGAAACACGTGAAAAATAATATGCACTATCATTATAAGATTAAAAACAATGTAACGTAAAAATAATATCGAGCGGAGGGTGCGGTGAAAGTGAAAAAAGCGTTAATTACCGGTATTACCGGACAGGATGGTTCGTATCTGTCGGAACTGCTTCTGTCGAAAGGATATGAAGTCCATGGGATTATCCGGCGGGCCAGCACGTTCAATACCGGGCGGATTGATCATATCTATGTCGATTCGCATAAGCCGGAAGCACGGTTGTTCTTGCACTACGGCGATTTATCCGACGCCGAACAGATCAACAACATTGTTTATAATATCAAGCCGAATGAGATTTATCATTTGGGCGCGCAAAGCCACGTGCGTGTGAGTTTTGACATCCCCGAGTATACCGGGAATATTACTGCCTTGGGAACAACCCGAATATTGGAAGCGATCAGAAGAAGCGGTCTGGATATAAAATTTTACCAGGCTTCTTCCAGTGAAATGTTCGGTGCCGCCCATCCACCGCAGAATGAGGATACCGCGTTTGAACCGCGTAGTCCGTATGCCTGTGCGAAGGTGTATTCGTACTGGATAGTCAAAAATTACCGGGAAGGCTATAATATGTTTGCCTGCAATGGGATCCTCTTTAACCATGAGAGCCCGCGCCGTGGTGAGACATTTGTGACGCGTAAAGTGACCAGGGCGGTCGCGAATATACTATCGGGACGGCAGAAAAAACTTTATTTAGGTAATTTGGCTGCGAAGAGAGACTGGGGATTTGCCCCGGAATATGTCGAAATGATGTGGGTGATGCTTCAGCAGAACGCTCCGGACGACTATGTCGTGGGGACCGGGGAAACGCATTCGATTAAAGAATTTGTCCAGGAAGCGTTTAAATACGCCGGGGTAACTATCCGGTGGAAGGGGATGGGGTTGAAGGAAAAGGGAATTGTCGAAGCGAAAATTCCCGGTTGTCCCAGCCCGGTCAAGCTTGGAGATACTCTGATTGAGATCGACCCGCGTTATTTCCGTCCGACGGAAGTTGATTGCCTTAAGGCGGATATAAGTAAAGCAAAGAAAAAATTGAAATGGCAGCCCAAAGTGACGTTTTCCGAATTGGTCAAAATCATGGTTGATTATGATTTGAAACTGCTTGGACTCCCCTGCCCCGGAGAAGGGGTTTCCGTTTGCAAACAGAAAAATTTCAACTATACCAACCACGATTTTGCTTTTTATGAGAAGATCAACCGGTTTTAAGTTCGGGGGGATAGAGGCACGAAGCTGATGGAAAAAACATCGAAAATTTTCATTGCCGGGCATACCGGCTTGGTTGGATCGGCGATTTTACGCCGGTTGCAGCGGGAAGGTTTTTCCCGTTTGGTCGTCAACGACATCAAAAGCATCGATTTGCGCCGCCAGGAACAAACCGATGCTTTTTTCAAGGCGGAACATCCCGACTATGTGTTTTTAGCCGCGGCCAAAGTCGGCGGAATTCTCGCCAATAATACGTATAAAGCGGAATTCATCTACGATAATATCATGATTGCCGCCAATGTCATTAACGCCGCCTACAGGAATGGTGTGAAAAAGCTGCTTAATTTAGGTTCTTCATGCATATATCCGAAATTTGCTCCGCAGCCGATGACCGAAGAAAGTTTGCTGACCGGCGTCCTGGAGTCGACGAACGAACCGTATGCCGTCGCCAAAATTGCCGCGATAAAGTTATGCCGGTATTATAACGAACAATATGGAACCGACTTCATATCGGTCATGCCGACAAACCTTTACGGGCCGGGCGATAATTTTAATCTGGAGACCGCGCATGTTTTACCGACTATGATTCGCAAGTTTCACCTGGCGAAGTTACTGCATAATAATGACGCGGAAAGGATAAAAGCGGACATAAAACGTTTCCCCCTCGGTTTTGGCGTCGACGCACAAGGTCCGGCTTCGCTCAAGGACGTGATCGCTATCCTGGAAAAACTGGGGATTTTTCGGGAGCATGTTCTGATTTGGGGGACGGGGACTCCCTTGCGGGAATTCCTGTTCGTTGATGACCTTGCGGATGCCTGTTTTTATCTCATGCAAAACTGCAACGCGCACACTATCGGGGAATTTGTCAATATCGGCGTGGGGAAGGACATTTCAATCCAGGATTTGGCCGTATTGGTCAAGGAAATCGTCGGATTTGAAGGGGCGATCAAAAATGATACCGCAAAACCGGACGGGACCCCGAAGAAATTGCTTAATGTGTCGCGATTAAACGCATTGGGCTGGCAGGCAAGAACGAAGTTAAAAGAAGGCATTAAAAAAAGTTATGCCTGGTACTGTGAACAGATCGATACCTTGAGATAACGTAAGAGGAGATGCTATGAAGGTCGTGATTTTATGCGGCGGCAGAGGCACGCGTATCAGCGAAGCGACGGAAATGATCCCCAAACCGATGATCGAGGTCGGGGGAAAGCCGATTTTATGGCACATCATGAAAATTTACTCTTATTACGGCTTTAACGATTTTGTCCTTTGCCTTGGATACCGCGGATATGTCATTAAGGAATATTTTTCGCATTATTTTCTGCATATGAGCGATGTGACCATCGATATGGCGCACAATAAAATGAAGATTCACAATACCGCTTCCGAGCCCTGGAAGGTGACTCTGATCGATACCGGGATCGATACCATGACCGGTGGCAGGCTCAAAAGAATAGAGCGGTATATTGATGCCGAAACATTCATGCTGACCTACGGCGACGGAGTCGCTGATGTCGATCTCAGGCAATTGATAAAGACGCATAAAAAAAACAAGAAGTTTGCCACGTTGACGGCGGTGCGGTCGGCCGGCCGGTTCGGGGTGCTGGATATCGATACGAACGGCTCGGTGAAATCATTTTTGGAAAAGCCTAAAGGGGAAGGCAGCTGGATTAACGCCGGATTTTTCGTTTTAGAGCCGGATGTTTTCCGCTATATCGCTGATGGAGACGCCAGCATTTGGGAGCGGGCCCCTCTGGAGGGATTGGCGGCAGACCAGCAGCTGGGGGTTTATAAACATGATGGTTTTTGGAAGTGTATGGATACGTTGAGGGATAAGATAGAACTTGAAAAAGAGATCGAAGAGGCCAGCGCGCCTTGGATATTATGGAATAAATAAGGCTATGGAAAAAAAATTTTGGAAGAATAAAAAAGTATTGATGACCGGACACGAAGGTTTTCTTGGTAGCTGGCTGTCCCGAACGCTGGTTAATGCCGGGGCGCAGGTTATCGGCGTAGACATCGTAAAAAACAGAAAGATATCTTTGTTGAATGAAAACGGATTGAGAACCCGTCTCACCGGGATCAAAGCCGACATCGCGGATTTCAAGGTGATGCGGAAGATAATTAAAAAACACAACCCGCACATTGTTTTTCATTTGGCGGCGGAAGCGATTGTGTCCAGGGCAAACAAGGAACCAGTCCGGACGTTCAGGTCCAACATTGAGGGGACCTGGAATATCCTGGAAATTTCCCGGGAAAGCCGGTCAATAGAGGCGATCGTGATGGCCTCCAGCGACAAGGCCTATGGCAGTCATAAAATTTTGCCGTACACGGAAAACGCGGCGTTGAAAGGGGACCATCCGTACGATGTTTCTAAAAGCTGCGCTGACCTTATCGGATATACGTATGCGCATACTTACGGAGTTCCGGTGGTTACGACCCGCTGCGGAAATATTTACGGCCCGGGGGATTATAACTTCTCGCGAATTGTTCCGGATGCGATTTGCTGCGCGCTAACGGGAAAAAAACTGATTATCCGCAGCGACGGAAAATTTACCCGTGATTACGTTTATGTCGATGATATCGTTCAGGGGTATATCATCCTCGCGGAAAAACTGCGGGCACTGAATCTGCACGGGCAGGCATTCAATCTTAGCGATGAGAATCCGATTTCTGTGATAAAATTAGTGAATAAGATTTATGCCTTGGCCGGGGAAAAACCGAAGTACACGATTCTTAATAAAGCCCGCTATGAAATCAAACATCAGTACCTTGATTCAGGCAAAGCGCGGCGCGTATTGAAATGGAAACCGGAATTTTCGCTTACCCAGGGATTGAAAGCGGCAATGGAATGGTATGCGAAGACTATCACGGCTTAACCAAAAGAGGGAGCATGAAGTTAATAAGCGTGATCTCCAACTGCTTCAATGAAGAAGAAAATGTCAAAGAAGTTTATCAGCAGGTAAAGGCGGTATTCGATGGTTTAAAAGAAT
Organism: Candidatus Omnitrophota bacterium; assembly: GCA_028718845.1. GTDB lineage: Bacteria > Omnitrophota > Gorgyraeia > B26-G9 > B26-G9 > JAQULA01. The sequence goes on along the minus strand of JAQULA010000030.1, from coordinate 3,936 downwards.
ACCGGTATGAGCATATTTTTATCGACAACGCCTCGACCGATAATACGGTGGCCATACTCAAGGGAATCGCCGGGGAGGATAAAAATTTAAAAATTATCGTAAACGCGAAAAACTTCGGCCACAATCGTTCGCCTTATTACGCTTTGTTCCAGGCCCGGGGGGACGCGATCATCCTGATGGCGTCTGATTTACAGGAGCCGCCCGCTCTCATAAAAGATTTCGTGAAAAAATGGGAGGAGGGGTATAAAATCGTCATCGGGATTAAGACGAAAAGCGAGGAGAATCCGCTGTTTTTTTCCCTGAGAAAATTCTATTATGATTTACTTGAGAAATTTTCCGAGACGGAGCGCATCATTAAGAATTTCACGGGGTTCGGTCTCTATGATAGAAAATTCATCGATGTTTTAAGGGACCTCCGGGAACCGCATCCTTTTTTCCGGGGGATCATCGCGGAATTAGGGTATGCTATCGCGGAGATAGAATTTACCCAGCCGAAGAGGAAGAGAGGGAAAAGCAAGAATAATTTTTATACTCTTTATGACATGGCGATGCTGGGATTCGTGAATTACTCGAAAGTTCCCTTGAGGATGGCGAGTTTCATCGGATTTACGCTGGCTTTTATCAGTCTGCTGATCGCGTTCGGATATCTTGTGTATAAATTAATTTTCTGGGAAAATTTCCAGCTGGGCATGGCGCCCCTGGTTATCGGCTTGTTCTTCTTTTCTTCTATACAGCTGTTTTTTATCGGTATCGTCGGCGAATACATCGGCACCATTTATACGTATGTTAAAGACCGGCCGTTAGTGATCGAGAAGGAGAGGATAAATTTTTAACCGAGGTCTTGTGGTGTCTTGGAATCGGCATAAAACGGGAAACGCATCTGAATTTGAAGCTGAAAAAAACAATAAAAGACAGAGTTCATTCCTTTAAGAAGCTGGTAAAAACCTTCGATCGTGAAAAAATCGCGATTTTTACGGTTCTTTTGTTTTTGTTTTCTTTTTATTTGCTTAACAACATCGTTTCCCTGGTCGATTTCAAGGAGAATCAGTGGACGGTCACGCGCTTGGTCCCGGCTGCGGCCCCGCATCGTTTGGGTATCGATTTTTATGAAAATTATCAATACGGGAAGCTGGTTCTTGACGGCAAAAGCCCGTATTCGATAGGATGTATTTATCCGCCCTTTGAAACCGTATTTTTTTCTCCGCTGGCGTTGTTTCCTTATGAGACGGCATATGTTCTTCAAGTAATTCTTCTTTTTATTATTTCTTTATTATGTATTTATTGTTCCGTCGAAATCGGGTCCCATGTCTTCCCGGGGTTAAATAAAAATAACGCGAGTTTGCAGAAACCGTTCGTTTTCTTGTTCTCCGCATTTGCGTTGATCAGCAGTTATGGGTTCATGTTTAATCTGGAAAGGGGCAATTACGATTTATTCGCCTTGTTTTTTTCGGTTTTATTTTTGCTGCTTATCATTAAATATCCGCAGTCGCTTTGGCTGCAGGTCATTGCCCTGTCGATTGCTGCGCACCTGAAAATTTATCCGGCTGTTCTGTTCGTCCTTTTGTTCTGGAAACATAAACAGAAGGCATTAATCCCGGCTGCTTTTGTCAATGTCGCTTTTTTGTTTGTTCTCGGTCCGGTGTGTCTGGCGGAATTCGCGAAGAATATGACAAAATTCGCCGGAAACCCTTATTTTTGGCTTGGGAACCATTCCGCGGCATCGTTTTCCCGGCTGCTGACGGATGATTTGTTTTTTGACTTTAAAAGCACCAAAATGTTATTGACCTTGACCCCGCTGATCGTGTGGATGAGCGGCTGCGTGATTTTGTTGCTCCGGAAGTTTAATCCGGTGAACGCTGTCCTGTTTTTTTGTCTTTCGCTTCCGCTGATGAATTTGCTGCCGCCGGTAAGCCATGATTATAAATTGGTGCTCGTGGGTGTGCCTTTTACCATACTTTTTATCGGCCTGCTGGCCAATTTTGTCGTTAAAGCTAAAAATGCCGCCTTGTTCGAGCTGGTCCTGCTTCTGCTGATTTTCGGTTTTACGTTGCGTTCTTGGGCGGCGACGCCTCTCTGGTTCCAAAATAAGTATCCATTAATACTGGCTCTGCAGATTTTGATGTATGCTATCGTTTTATTTCCGCAGGGAGTTTTCCAGTTGAATAAAAACGTTAATTTCTTTGATGAGCATGTTAAAACCTCGCAAAAAGTGATTTTATTTTTCATCTTGCCGGTTTTGTTTTTTTTCGCGACGCTGGTTTTTATCAAACTATCAACGGTTATCGTCACCAGGGATGACCGGCCGCAAATAGAATATGTCGCAAAACGGACGCAAATCGGATTAATAAAAAAACAATCCAGATGGATGACGAACGGTTGTTTGTTGGCAGAAGTAAATGACCGGGATTTATTGGTTGATATTCGTTTTCGCAATGATTCGTCTGAAGAAAAAGATGCGGTTACTCTTGCTCCGGTAATTTTCCCGGACGTTTTCAGCATGGAGCTGCTCGTAAAACCGGCGGGGCAGCAAAGTACTTTTGCCGACATAATCAGTAATCATCCCGGATTTCACTGGTTCGAGGGCCTGGTTATCCAACAGGACGGGGACAATACCAATAATTTCAGTTTCTGCTTTGGGACGGGAACGGCATGGAGTCGGGGCGTGAATTTTGCTTTGGAAGCGGACAAGTGGAATTATGTCGCGCTCAATGTCGAAAAAAATACCGTGGCACTTTATCTGAATGGGCAGTTGATGGAAACGCTTGATGCCGGGGGTGTTTTGAAAAACAGCGGATATCCGCTGGATATCGGTAATTGGAAGGATTTAACCCGGCCGTTTAGCGGACTTATCCGGGAAGTCCGGATACTGAATCGGTTGTTGACCGAGGCGGAAATGCATGGGGCCTGGGCACGGGTAAGAAAAAATTTTACCGATACGGCCGACATCGTTAAGCCGGGGCAGATAACGGCGGCGGAAAAAATGTCCGGAATGGTTTTTCTGGATGTCAGAACCTCGTTGGGGCTCTTGCGTAAAGGGGAAAATGTGCGGGCGGCATTGCTGGCAGATATTAACCCCGAAGATCTGCTGATGCATGCCGGGTTCGTCGAACCGTTGTCCGGCGCGAAGAATACGGCGACGGTAAAGTCACTGGTTTTGTCGGAAAGTTTTACCGTTGAGGTGATTGTCAGTCCTGATCTCAAACAGCAGTCATTAGCGAATATCATCAGCAACCACCCGGGAGTGAACTGGTATCAGGGATTTACTGTCCAGGAGGATGGGACAAATACCAATACCTATGCTTTCTTTTTCGGAGACGGAAAGGATTGGAGCCTGCCGCTTAAATTCACGCTTGAACCGGGAAAATGGAATTATGCGGCTATCGAGGTGCAAAACGATAAAATGCGTTTATGTCTCAATGGAAAATTTTATGATTGGCTGGAAGCCGGTCGGAAATATCAAAACAGCGATTTCCCGCTCGATATCGGAAATTGGCGCAGCGCCGACCGTCCGTTCTCCGGGAGAATAAAGGAAGCTCGTATTTCTCAGGGGGTTCTGGGCGATGATGTGATCGTTAAAACCTGGGAAAAAATCAAATCAAAGTAAGGCGGTTTTGAGTACAACTTTTTTATTAGCAATGTTTTGTGTTATATTTATCTATGGTGTGCGCCTTGACATGGAACGTTTGATTGTGTATCATGGCTTAGAAAATTTGAATAAAACGGGAAAATAATGGATATTGCCCAAGCGATAGCGGTCTTAAACGAAAAAGTCACCAATCCGTCTGCCGGTTTGCCGCAGGAGTTATTTTATTATATCAGCTCCATAACTCCGATGATAAACGTGGACCTTTTGGTGAAAGATGAAAAAGGGCGTACGTTATTGGCCTGGCGTGATGATCGCTATTCCGGCCGGGGGTGGCATATTCCCGGCGGCAT
>JAQULA010000029.1 GCA_028718845.1 Candidatus Omnitrophota bacterium | reverse complement strand
TGATGATATATTTTTGCATCACCAGATAAACCAAGATTATCGGAATCACGGTGATGGATACCCCGGCCATAAGTAAGGCATATTCGGTCAGATGGGTCCCCTGGAACACCATCAAACCGCGAGGCAAAGGCATAAGGTTTTTATCGGAAAAAATAAGCATGGCCAGCAGATATTCATTCCACACGGCCAGACAGTTAAAAATTACCACAACCGCGATGGCCGGTTTTGCCAGCGGCAAAGCCAGGTGGCGGTAAATCCCCCACTTATTACAGCCGTCAATCCGCGCCGAATCTTCCAGGTCTTTGGGGATTTTATCAAAGAATGTCTTGAGCAGAAAAATAGCCAAAGCCTGTCCGGCATCGATCTGCGGCAGGATGTACCCGGCACGCGTATTCACCAGGTGCAGTTTAGTCAACAGTACATACAAGGCCACAAACTGCCCCGGCAGAGGTATCATCATCATGCAGACAAATAACAGAAATAGAAAATTTTTGAACGGGAATTCCAGCCGGGAAAACGCGAACGCGGCCATCGAACTGAAAATCACCAGTCCGCCCACGGTTATCACGGTATAAAACACGCTGTTGAAAAAATAAGTGCTGAAGTGGGCTTTGGTCCAGGCGATCCTGAAATTTTCCCAGTGCGGACTGTTCGGGAAAATACTGAAATCGCTGAAAATCGTTTCCTGGGTTTTCAACGCCGACCCGAACATCCATAACAGCGGAAAAAGACAGGCCGCGGCCACCGTCAGCAAAATCACATACGCCACGGTCTTTTGCGATATATCCTTGAGCTTATACTGCGTACCGGTCAACATATTAGGCCTGCTTCATTGATTTTGAAATTTTTAACTGGATCATGGAGATAACCAACAGGATCACTCCAAACACCACTGCCTGGGCACAGGCATAGCCAAAGCGGGACAGCCCCAGCATCGAAGCCAGGATCCGGGTCACCGGCACCTCGGTCTCGTAACCGGGCCCGCCATTGGTAGTAGACGCGATAATATCGAAAATCTGCATTGTCCCCAATATCGTCAGAATTATCACCAGCACGAATACCGGGATCATCATCGGAATAGTCACATGCACGAATTTATGCCAGGAACCGGCTCCGTCGACATCCGCGGCCTCGTACAATTCCCGCGGAATCCCCTGCAACCCGGCCAGCAGGATAACAAACCCCCAGCCGAACCCTTTCCACATATGAATAATACCCACGCAGATCAACGCGGTTTTCGGATCGGATAACCAGGCCCGCGCCAGATTCCCCAGCCCCATATGCGTCAGGACATTATTCAGCAGTCCATAGTTTCCGTCATAGATCCAGCTCCAGATAAGCCCGACCACAATCCCGGACAATACCGGCGGCAAATAAAAAATAACCCGGAAAGCATTGCCGCCGCGGATACCCTTATCGACCAGCAGCGCCAGGATCAATGCCACCGCGTTCTGGAAAGTCAAAGCCAGGACCGCGATGTACCCGGCATGCCACATCCCCTGCCACCAGTACCGATCCTGAAATACTTCGACAAAATTACGCATCCCGACAAAATCTTTAGCCAGCGAAATCCCGTCCCAGCTATGCACACTCAGCCAGAATACCTGGATAAACGGATATAAGCCGAACACCAAAAAAATAACCAGGGCCGGAAGAATAAACAAATAACTCGTGGCGTAGTCCTTAATTATATTTAAATTAAGGTTCATTTTCATTGTTTTTGCGCTCTCTTTAATTCTTCCGATTTCAGCGAAGCCAATTCCTTGGCCAGCTCCACCGGGGACTTTTGGCCGATAATGATCAACTGAATCCCCTTGCCCATGGCTTCCACAACCCGGGGGTACTCATTATAAGGAAGCTGACTGGGATGTACCGCGTACTGCATGGCGTCGGCAAACTGCCGCAATACCGGCGGGATATTCAGCAAACTATCCTTATTCGCCGGAAGATTCGAGGTTTCTTTGGCCAAAAACGCCTGCTGTTCCGCGGCAGTCAGCCATTTCAGAAAAGCGATCGCCTGTTCTTTCCTCGGCGAACTCGCGTTAACCTTGAAACTTGACCCGGCCCCGCCCCATAAAACCACCGGATTATTTTTGGAAACCTGCGGCGGTAAAAAGGTACCGTAATTCAGGTCCGGATTCATTCCTTTATAAACATTAACGCACCAGGACCCGTTAAATGCCATAGCGGCGCGCTGATTGGCAAAAGTCTGTTCCGCGTTTTTGTTGACCATGGTTATCATGCCGCTGGCCAACACCCCGGATTCTCCCATTTCTTTAAACAAAACGAACACCTTTATCCAATCCGGATCGGTATACGCCACATCGCCCTTGATCGTAGCCAAAACTTTATCCTTGCCCATAACATTCCAGGCGAAATTATCCGCCAGGCAGTTGATCATCCAGATTTCTCCCCAGCCGCTGACCAGGCCCTGAATGTTTTTCGCTTTCAGCTTTTTCCCGGCTTCGATAAACTCGGCAAACGTTTGCGGCGGTTTCTCCGGATCAAGTCCGGCCTTGGCAAACAAGTCTTTATTATATAAAAACTGGATATTGGTAACATCGATCGGCACTCCGTAGATACCGGGTTTTACCTCGAACTGGTTGCCTTCCACGAACGTATCCATAGTCAGCGCTTTTTTGAAAAACGTATTCTGCCAGGCTCCGTCATTTTCCTGCATGGACGCGGTCAGGTCCGCGACATATCCGGCCTTGATAAAGCTGGCATAATCACGGGTCTCGGCAAGAATGCCGTAGATATCCGGCAAAGTATTGGTCTGCGCCGAAGCCCTCACTTTATTGCTGTAGGCTTCCGAAGGCGCGAACAGTTGAAAATCGACGACGATACCGGTCTGTTCCTCATAGCGTTTGGCCAACTCCTGGAACGCTTCCTCCCGGTCGGACATCCAGTGCCATACCACAACCGCCGATTTTTTACCCGCGGCTGAATCCGACGGCTTGGTTCCGCATCCGGCACAGCCGGCAATAACCGCAAAAAATCCGGCAATAACACTCATAGTCAGGATTATACGGCGCATGTAATAGTTCCCCCTTTTAGGACATAAAAAACCCATACAGAATTGTATGGGTTAAAAAACTGATCGGCTGCTTCCTTATTATATAAACCGCGCGCTGCGTGCCTGCGCTAATATGTTTCATGAGCGTATTATTCCTCGTTATTATCATGATTAAACAGAACCTTTTGTCCCAACTTGTAGAGCTATTTTTATAACATAAATCAAAATACATGTCAAGCCGAATTATAGCTTGCACGAATCAACACAAATCAGACACGAATACGCACGAATTTTGCATTGCGTATTGCGTATTGAGTATTGTGTCTTTCGTGTTGCAACTTGTGACTTGTGTCATGTGACTTTGTGACCGGCGGTATTACTTTTACCTTTTACTTTTTACCTTTTTCCTTTTGCCTTAGTTCCTGCGTCACTCGTCCTAGTGAGTCCGCTGCATTCTAGCGGGGAACGATCGTCCCTCGGTCTTCGTGCTTTTTTACTGTGGACCGTGGTCCCTGGTCTGTGCTCTGCTTCTGTTGTTCCCTAACCGCTATACGCTATACGCTTACAGTTATTTCGTCCCTCGTCATAGCGAACGAAGTGAAGCGGTCGTCCCTCGGACCTCGGTTTTTTACGAGCCACAAACTATATCGCCGTTCCGATCAGTTCCAACGTATTTCTACTGAAATCTACGCGTCCGGCAGGCAGGACATCCGTTGTGTCGATATGTTCGGTATCTACCTTCAGAGTATTGCCATCTTTGATCAGGGAAATCCCGGTAGTTTCCTTAATCTTTTCCATTAATTCAGATCCGGAAACTATGGACTGCAGCTGTCCGATACTAACCCGGCTCAATACCGTGACCAGTTTAGCCGCAAACTCCTTATCATTAGTCGGAGGGGTAAACCAAACGTCATCAAAATCGGCCCCTTCTGCCTGCAGCCGGGAAAGAATATACAAAAATTTAACCAGCGCGTTTTCCGCATCACCGCCGGCTTGGGAAAACTCATTTAGAAAACGCATGATATAGACCGCATGCCCGCGAAATGAAGTCGTCTTAAGCATATTCCAAAAGGCCTGATCATCGGCTTTGCCGTTTGCCCGGATATATTTCAGGGTTTTCGCCGCATGATCCGGCACCATCAGCATCGCCATCCTGGAAAAATCGATGACAATATTTTCCTTGCCGCAAAAGCCCAACACCAACCGCACTTTTGACCAATTATCGATCAACGCCGAAATATTCTCTTGTTTGGACATGAATAGCGCGTTTGATAGATGTCCATCGGCAAGTCTGCCGGTTGCCACACTGCCGACATCGGCGATATATAATATCGGCGCAAGCCTGAAATAAAGTTCCTTATCAACCGATTCTTTTTCCAGGTATTGGCTGATACCGTCCGGCAATACCTCTCCGAAATGAAGTGTATTGAAATTGGTATGCAGAAAAATCAAGGCTAAGATCACCTTCGATTCCTGCTCCGTAATCTTTCCTTGGCTCACAAGCCCCTTGAGTACCGGCAGCGATAACTCTCTGCCGCCTTCCGGGAATTCCCCTTTCCCGTAAATATTACCTAAATCATGCAGAGCAATCGCGTACCGCAGTAATTTCAGCTCGTTTTGAGGAATACAGTAATAATAATCGAGGAATTGATCAATCCGCTTCTCATCCAGGCCGGCAACAGCCGGATCCTTTCTGCTTACAACAATATTCCGCGCTTCAGTTCGATTATTACGGTTTTCATCCAGGCCTTGCTCGAAACGTGCCAGCATCTCGGTATGTTCGAACTTATCCTGGGTTTTTTGAGTCAGCGCATCCTTCAGAGTCGACTGACCCTTTAATTCCTGAATCCGCGATCCTTCCATATTCAGAAGATCCTGCCAGATCGTCGCCATAGATGGGCCACGCCGAAAATTTTCCCATTCCCGGCAGATCATCTTAACCCGCTCCATATCCTTTTGAAAATTACGATTCTTCTCATGTCTCCAGGCCATATCAAGAAAAGACGCGCAAATCAAAAGATCGAAATCATCCGTATCTATGTCGTTTTCCTTAAAATATGCCGGAAAATTGGCTTTGATTTGCTCCCTAATCCCGTTTTTATCAAAAATTCCCATATGCAAACGGATAATATTCATCAGGCTATCTCGTTTCGGTAATCCCGACGCCAAACCATATTCCCGGACAATATCCGCTGATTTTTCGTCATGCCCCCAATAACTGATCGAACCGTCTTCATTTTCCTTGGCCATTTCGCTTTTCCCGATATCATGCAACAAAATATACCACACAAAAAAATCCCGATTATCTTTAATCAAGGTAATATAGCGGCCCGGCAAAATATCCTTAAAATCATCAATGGTGTTTAACACATTAAGCATATTCTGAAGATGATATGTCAGCACAGGGCCTTCCTGGTGAAACGGTCCCCGCTGCGGCGCTTGGAATAATCCCCGCAACCTTTCCGGGATATATTCTTGGATTAATGATTCTATCGGCCGGATATCGCCTACAAGATTTTCATTTTCACCGAACGTATCTGCCGATATTGTCTTTTTCTCATACGCCACCAGCCATTCATCGATACGGTTATATAATTCAGTATCCGTAGGCACCCTGCCACCGGGAACCTGCTCTATCCATCCCTGCATAAACTTGACCATGCCAAATATAAACATCGAACGGCCGTAAAAAGCCGCTTTTGCTCCGTTTCTCCGAGCCTCAGTTAATATTTGCGTTTCAGTATCGCTTATAAGATCTGAAACAATTTTGCCCTTCAATTCTTCATGCCCCACCAAAGAACTGTTTCCTAAGGTGTCTTTCCTGCCGATACCGGTCGCGTTGATAACTATATCTGACTCCTTTAACACTTTATGTAACTCTTCTGACTGAGCATTATTCGCAGGGTCATCGGAAAGAACAAATTCAGCGTCATAATCTATTTTCTTATCCTTCCCGGCTTCTCCATACATAATGTCTTTTAACTGCTTCCATTGTTTTTCCGCAGTATCGGCAAAAGTGATCTTCGCCAACCCCTTATTGGAAAGCTCCAAAGCAATTTCTTTGGCTGCCCCGCCGGCGCCCAGGATAACAATCTTTTTTCCCTTAAAATCATACTCTTTTCCTAAATCCCGGTTAAGACCGTCAACCCAGGCTTTACCGTCTATGGCTGAGCCGCGTACTTTTTTTGTATTCGAATTGACCACAATATAATTAACTGCCTTGCATCCATTGGTCGCGTCTTCATCTAAAATATCCAAGAAATCCTCTTTCCAGGGGCGCGTAATTACCGCGCCGATTATAGAACGGTTTTCTTTCATTTCCTTCTTTATAAATGCCCGCTGCTTATTGGAAATTCTTTTCCCTTTATCCATCGCAACCGGCAAATAAACAATATTTATTCCTAACTGCTTACGTACTATGTCGTCGAACAAACGATAATAATATCCGCCTTGAATATGCGGTCCGCCGATGAACAAAGCTATTTTGGGATTACTTTCCAAAGAGATTCCTTCCCGGGAAGCAATGTCCTCAATAACCCGATGGAATTCATAATCCGCATAAACCCATTTGATTAATTCATCTAAAGAGGTAGAAATATTTTTTTTCCCGACATTTGCCAATTGTTTTCTCAGATTAACTTCTTTCTCAAAATCAAAGCTATCGACATCCAACGCCAATGAATATAACATGTCCTTTAACTTTGTCTGGTCCGAATGCAGCGCCATTAGACGCAATGTTTTTTGCCAATAATTGTCGGCTATGGTATCAAGGCCTTCGCGCTTACCGGAAAACGGCACCAAATCTTCTTTAGCCGTATAGATAGCGACACGCCACATCTCGGAAGCAATTTGCTCAATAATTGCATCTTGGCTAAGATTACTGATATCCCAATCTATCGTATAGCTTATACCGGTCACTCCCAAACGCTGCCACTCTTGTTTCAATTTAGACTGGTTAAAAGTAGCTTTAGTCCGTAATTGCTGATGCGGGGTTTGCATATAAGCGACAATGAGTCTATCTTTATGCAGCGTCTGTTTAAACTCTTCCAGATACGGGAGAGCGTACTGAAAATTTTCCAATGTATGCCTTGAGTCAAGCTCACACTCAATGTCATCTTTAAGAGTTATTCGCATTTGCATTGCAAGCAAATGCATTATTTGATTTATAATTTGCGATTCGGAATAGGAAACAATTTTCCTGTATTCCGCCCGATTCTTTTGGTTATTCAATGCTTCTAAATTAACCGGCTCTGATAACCATGGCACCATCAACTTAGTAAGATCATCCCCCGGTTTAACCGTGAATGGATATCCATCATTAATTTTAACTTCAAATCCTGCTTTTTGAGCGGCAATAAGTAACGAATATGTCAGTCTTCCATACCCACCGGTAAGCAGTATCTTGCCGATTTTCTTTTCCTTATACAGCCGCAGCACTTCTTTAAAAGTTTCGATATTATCATTGCCGCATAAAAGTAAAACATCCGCGTGCAAATCTTTCCGAGAAACATCCTGCGCATTCAGTAAATTCCGCATTTTTCTCAAAGCAATCTGTTTCTCGATCCAAGATTTCAAAGACTGTCCAATCCGGTCCAAAGGCAACAGTCCGATAAAATACATGACTGCTCCCAGCATTGCCGCGACAAAAGAAACCGCGATATACCCGTCTCGGACTCCGGGCATTTTATCCAGAAACTTGGTTGCAATCGGCAGCAGCACAATTGCCTGTGCCATCAGGGCCAGCCCGATGCCCATAAACATCTCCCGCGCATCGGAGAAAATCGGTTGTTTCTGATTTGAATGATTTACCGGATCCGGTTGAGATACTCGCTGTTCCAGCCTCTTCTGAGCCTCCTCTTCCAAGCGCTGTTTCCGGGCATGGATCATATCTTCACTGGGAATAAATTTCCAATGATACGTTACCATTCTTTCTTCCAGTGATTGGAAACTATCGAGCAATGCTTGATCATCGATCTGAATGGACGGAGAAAGACAATCTGCGGTTTTAGGGGTTGCCATCTGCTCTCCCCCCGCCCACACCGCGTCGAGCAGAAGGAAGGAGTTAATTAATAGTATCGCGATCGTTCTTTTCATCCTATTTTTCTCATTTACGTATTGAGTATTGCGTCGTGAGTATTGAGCATTTGAATTCAGTCAATGGTCGATAGTAATTGCTACTCGCCACTCGCTAACGTTTGTATTGCGTAGTGCGTATTGCGTATTTGAGTCTTTCGTTTTACAATTTGTGACTTGTGTCCTGTGACTTTGTGACTAAGCGTTACTTTCGTCTTCCATTGTAAAACTACGCGCCATGCGCTACCAGCTAACAACCATCTGTGTTCATCATAGCTTTTCGATCTGTGTTTATCACCTTAAGTTTATGAATTATATCGCCTGCCCCACCAGCATCGCCCCATTCTCAACAACAATATTCCGAGCAATGCCACTGGGTAGTTTATCTATAGCCACTTGCACATTATTAGAACTTTTAGGCATTATTTTTCCAGAATTTGCTTCGATTCCTTCTCCAAGTTTTGAAGTAGGTGCTAGATTATCTAGTTTTCGAATTTCCGGGTAATCCTGTTGTCCTACAGCACGTTTGGTTACTGATGTCTTTTTCAATTTCCTATAGTAAAAAATCTGTTTTAGAACAAAAACTAACAATGCTATGGGCACAAGTGTTAATGCTACTTTACTCACAGAGTTTAATACCTCTTTAATTCTACCCTTATCATAGTCGCCAATGACATTATAATTATGAATCTCTTTTACTTCTTTACTATTCAACTCTGCTTTTCCTTTGATATAATCGAACAAGTCATAGAGTCGTTTCGTTTCAGCGGGATTACCCTTCCGCAGAGTCATCTCCTCCAAAATTGCTTCCAGCAGACTGAATACATCTCGTTTGTCTTTGGCCAGAATTCCAACGAATCGATCAAATTTTAAGTATTCAAACTCAGTAGATTGTAACAACTTGTTTATAAAGATAGGATATGAGCCACTATTCTTTAAAATATACGCCAAAGCATATGTTGCTTCCGATGTTGTTTCTGAATTAATAGCTGCTTCATAATGTTCTGCCACAACTTTCACTAATTCTCCTACAGCTGGGGTACCTATCTGTATCAAAGCTTCTGTTGCCGCTCTTTTGACAAGGGAATGCCTTTCTTCTTTCAGTACTTCAATCAATGCCGGTACTGCTTGTGTATCCCTAATCTCCCCTAAGGCCCTGGCCGCAAAGCGTCGCGCCGGCCAATATCCATCCCCTTCCCTTAACGCTTGAATCAATGCAGGCACTGCTCTTTTATCCTTTATTTCCCCTAAAGCCCAGGCTGCTGCATAGCGTACTCCAGGGGCAGCTCCTAACGCCTGAATCAAGACCGGTACTGCATGAGCATCCTTGATCTCCCCTAATGCCCAAGCTGCTGCTTCCCCTACCTCAGCTTTTAGTGCTTGGCTCAACGCTGGTACAGCCTCCACAGCCTTAATCTTTCCTAATACCTCTGCCGCAGATGCACGCACATAATAATTTTCATCCTTTAATGCCAGAATTAATGCTGGTATTGCTGGTTTACCGACTTTTACAAGCGCATCATAATCTTGTTTTGCAATAAAATAATTTATTTGGTTATTAAGGCTAAAGTCTTTCCATCCAAGGCTATCTAATGCTAACGCCACAGCCGCACGCACGTTAGAATCTCCGTCTCCTAATGCCTCAATCAATGCCTGCGCCGATCGCGTATCCTTAATCTTCCCCAATGCTCTAGCTGCAGCTTCACGTTTTTGATAATCTTTATTTTTAAATGCTTCGACCAATACTGGTACTGCTTGCGTATCCTTAAGTTCCCCTAATGCTTCTATACTAGCAACCGTTACAGGGGAATATCCATGTATCAACGCATGCACTGCTCTTTTGTCCCTAATCTCCCCTAATGCTGTAGCTGCAGCTGCACGCACATGATAATCCTTATCTCTCAATGCTTCGATCAATACTGGCACTGCTTGCGTATCCTTAATTTTTCCTAATGCTTCAGCCGCAGCTGCACGCACATGATAATCTTTATCACATAACATTCCAATCAATGGCGACACTGCTCTTTTATCCCGAATCTCTCCTAATGCCCATGATGTTGCTGCGCGCACAAAAAAATATTCATCTCTTAATGCCTCAATCAATGCTGGCACTGCTTGCGTATCCTTAATTTCTCCTAGTGCTTCAGCCGCAGTTGCACGCACAGAATCATAATAATTCCCCGGCTTTAATACTCGCATTAATGTCGGCACTGCTGGATTACCAATATCTAATAATGCGTTGATCGTAGATTCACTCACCCCATCTTCTATCAACTTCATACTCCATGCTGATTTCTTGTAACTTCTCACTACAGATTTATTCCCTTCGCTTTCGTATACCTGTATATCGGTATTTTCCTTTGTTTGGGGCATAATCAATAGAGGATTTGCCTTTTCTATTTTTTTTAATGCTTCGGTCATTGCGGAATATTCTTCACTATTATTGTATCTCTTTTCTCTCAAACATGACTTTATAACCGGGACAGCCCTTGCATTCTTTATCTCTCCCAATAGCCAGATTGCGGTTATACGGTCTTGAGAATATCGATCATTTAGATCATTAATCAATAACTGAACCGCGGGTTCCCCAATCTTTATTAATGCCAATCGCACAGCTGCCCTAACTTGCCAATCTTCATCTAGCCTAAACGGGGACAATTCAAATACAGCCCGCTCATCTTTGAGTTCTCCCAATGCCCAAACAGCAGCTGCACGCACTTTAGCATTTTCATCCCATAACGCTTTGCTCAATGCGGGTACGGCATTTGCATCCTTGATCTTTCCTAATGCCCAAGCTGTAGTTGCACGAGAATGCCAATCTTCATCTCCTAACATCTGAATCAATACCGGTACTGCTGGCTTGCCAATTTTTATTAATGTTTTAATATCATCTGTTTTCTTCTGCTCATCTCTTCCCAATCCACTGATCCAATAATCAACATCCTGACCATCATATAACTTTGCTTCTTGTGCTTGTGAAACTGTAGTGCGAAAAATGGAGAAAGTATTCGGGATAACATTATTTATAGCAACTTCCATAAAAGGAAGCATTAAAAAAAAGATCAAAGCTGTCCCTATCTTGCCAATGTTAAATTTATTTGACGTCATAATTCCTTGCGAAAAATTCAATATTGTTTTTTCAGGATTAACAATCTTCGCTTCAGATTCAATATTCTCATTTTTCTGCGCATAAAAAAGTTTTCCAAAACTAACATTGAATGTCTGTTGGCTGATTTGTACCGGCGCGGAAAGCATCTCCGTGGGCTTAGCAACCGATATTTCTGTTCCCCCTGCCCAGACCGCATCGAGTAAAAGAAAGGAATTAATAAGAACGATTGAAATTACCCTGAAAAACATTTTTGTATTCATTTTTTACCTGCTTTCTTTTCACGTGCTGAGTACTGAGTCCCGTGTCTATCGTCAATGGCTAATGGCTAATGGCTAATGGCCGATGGCTTATAGTTTAAAGCAATCGACTATTGATTATTAGCGCTTTTCCACTTTTACCTTTTTACTTTTACCTTTTACCTTGCAAAGGATGGTTAAAAGAGACGAGAAAGTATACCACGACTTCTATAGGAATGCAAATGCGTAAGTTATTGCAAATAAATTAGTTATGGTGGCTGTAAACAGGTGAGTGTTCGTGATAAGTTACAGGTGACAAATGACACAACTTTAAGATTTATTTGATGTTAGGAGAATTATGGGGTGTGGTATTGAGTAATGCGTATTGTGTATTGCGTTTTTGTAACTGCTTCTACTTTTTCCTAATCGCTATACGCTAAACGCTATCCTCTTACAGTTATTTCGTCCCTCGTCCCAGCGAACCTAGTGAGCGGTCGTCCCTCGTACCGCGGTTTATTACGAACTATAAGCTACCAGCTACGAGCTAATTCCGTGGTCCGTGGTCTATGGACTGTGAACAGCTTTAATTGCTATTCGCCAACTTCTCCACAAAACTATCGACAACCTTCTTATCCTGGTCA
>JAQULA010000028.1 GCA_028718845.1 Candidatus Omnitrophota bacterium | reverse complement strand
AGCAAGTGAACCATGATTATTTGTAGAGGGAAAGGATACCGTTCCGATGAAGTATTTGAAATCAGTTGATATCGAAATCTATCGTGCTATCCAAAAGGAACTCAAACGCCAGCGCGACCATATCGAGTTGATTGCCAGCGAGAATTTTACTTCACGCGCGGTTATGGAAGCGCAGAGTTCCGTATTGACCAATAAGTACGCCGAAGGATATCCGGGGGCCCGCTGGTACGGCGGCTGTGAATATGTCGATATTGCCGAACAGCTGGCGATCGACCGGGCGAAGCAATTATTCGGCGCCGAGCACGTCAATGTTCAGCCTCATTCCGGGGCGCAGGCGAATATGGCCGTGTTTATGGCGTGTTTAAATGCCGGGGACACGGTTTTGGCCCTGGACCTGGCCTGCGGCGGGCATCTCTCGCACGGGCATCCGCGTAATTTTTCCGGGGTGTTTTATAATGTCAAGTTTTACGGAGTAAACCGAACGACCGAAAAGCTTGATTACGATGAGATTCTGGCCTTGGCCAAAGAACATAAACCGAAATTGATCCTGGCCGGGGCTTCGGCCTATCCGCGTACTATCGACTTTGAAAAATTTCGTTCGATCTGTGATACCGTGGGCGCGTATCTTTTGGTTGATATGGCCCATATTGCCGGCCTGGTCGCGGCCGGCGAGCATCCGAGCCCGGTACCGTATGCCGAATTCGTCACGACCACGACCCATAAGACATTACGCGGGCCGCGCGGCGGACTTATCCTGTGCAAAAAAGATTTTGCCAAGAAGATCGATTTGAATGTTTTTCCCGGTACTCAGGGCGGGCCGCTGATGCACACTATCGCGGCCAAGGCCGTGGCGTTAAAAGAGGCGTTATTGCCCGAGTTTAAACAGTATCAGCATCAGGTGGTGGTCAATGCCGCGGCGCTGGCGGCCCAGCTGCAGAAGCGTAAATTCCGTATTGTTTCCGGAGGCACGGATAATCATCTTATGCTGGTGGACCTGACGGAACGCGGAATTACCGGCAAAGAGGCCCAAAACATGCTCGGGGCGGTCAATATCACCATAAACAAAAATTTGATTCCATTCGATCCGGCATCGCCGTTCATCACCAGCGGTATCCGCCTGGGAACGCCGGCAGTGACGACGCGGGGGATGAAAGAACCGCAGATTACGGTGATCGCGGATATTATCGACCGGGTTGTCCGTAAGGACAATGTATTGACTCCGGCACGCATCCGGGCGTTTAAAGCCGAAGTGCGCGGGTTGACCCAACAATGTCCTTTGTATTAAATAACGGCAAAGAAAACCATGAGTAAGACCAAGACGGTAAAAAAGAAAAAAGATGTCCGGCCACAATGGGATGAGTATTTTTTGGACATCGCCCAGCTGGTAGCGAAACGCTCGACTTGTTTGCGCCGGACCGTTGGTGCGGTAGTGGTCAAAGATAAGCGCATTTTGACTACGGGTTATAACGGAGCTCCTTCCGGGCTTGCGCATTGCGTAACCACCGGATGTCTGCGGGAACAACTGCGTGTTCCTTCCGGAGAACGGCATGAATTGTGCCGGGCGTTGCACGCGGAAATGAACGCGCTGCTGCAGGCGGCCCAATACGGTATTTCCGTTAAAGACGGGGTGATCTACTGTACTAATCAGCCGTGTATTATTTGCGCCAAAATGATCATAAACGCGGGAATCAAGCGGGTGGTTGTTCTGGAACATTACCCGGATGCGTTTGCCCAGAAGATCCTTAAAGAAGCCAATATCGAGGTGGTAGTGGCTAAAAAACCACCTAAAGTCAGCTTTCCTGCGAAAACCCGACAAAACAGCTTGTAAAAGCGGAAATCAGCCGAATTGCGTGAGAAAATACTTGTTGACATGCCACTATATATGGTGTAGCATACAACTGTGACTACAATATAATGTATAAAAAACCATTTATTGTTGGTGGGGAATTGAGACGATGAAATGCCCGTTTTGCGGTAATATCGAAGATAAAGTTGTGGATTCACGCATCTCGACCGAAGGCGATTCCATTCGCCGTAGACGGGAATGCCTGAAGTGTCAACGGCGTTTCACCACCTATGAATATGTGGAAAAGACGTCGCTGATGGTGATCAAGAAGGACGGGCGGCGGGAACCGTTTGACCGGAATAAAATTTTATCCGGGTTGCTGAGGGCATGTGAAAAACGGCCGGTAAGCATGGAAACAGTGGAAAGCGTAGTTGATTCGATCGAACGTGCGTTGCAGAAAACTTATGACAAGGAGGTGCTCAGCTCGAATATTGGAGAGCTGGTGATGAAACATCTGCACGATATCGATGAGGTCGCCTACGTTCGGTTCGCTTCCGTGTACCGGCAATTTAAAGATATCAATCAATTTTTGGGGGAACTGAAGGATTTATTGGATCAGAGGAGGGACTAGAAGATGCTGCTAAGGGAAAAAATGGATTCCATGGAAGGGAAAAACGGTATTTTGGCGAGTGTTCAGAAACGGGACGGCCGGGTGGTGTCGTTTGATAAGAGAAAGATCAGCGACGCGATCTTCAAGGCGGCTCAGGCTGTCGGCGGGGAGGACCGTTTGCTTGCCGACGAACTGGCAAATGCGGTAGAGTTGTATTTAGAAAAGAATTTTGGCGTTGCGATGCCGAATATCGAACAAATCCAGGATGTTGTGGAAAAAGTGCTGATCGAGACCGGTCATGCCAAAACCGCCAAGGCCTATATTCTTTATCGCGAGAAGAGAAGAAAAGTCCGGGAGAACCTGAAAGTAAGAAAAAAGCTCAAAGGCCGCGCTAATTCCACCGATCTTTCCTTGCTGGTTACTCCTCTGGCAAAAGATGAAATCCTGAGCTGGGACAAAGGCCGGATCGCGCTGGCGTTGGAAAAAGAAGCGAATATCAGTGAAGATGTCGCTATGGAGATCGCTTCCGGAGTGGAAAAAAAGGTATTTGACTCCGGGATGACCAGGATTTCCACTGCCCTGATCCGGGAACTGGTGGATAATGAGCTGTTCGAACGCGGGTTGGACAAGACCCTTTCCAAGCAAAGCCTGATTGGGATGCCGACCTACGATTTGGAGCAGTTGTTGTTTTCCAAAAGCTGTGAAAATTCGAATATCGCCGCCAACAACCCGGAAGCGGTTAATTTATCGATCGCCGAGACGATCTTAAAGCAGTATATTCTGCAAAAGGTTTTTTCCGAAGACGTGGGAAGCGCCCATTTGACCGGGATGATCCATATCCATGACCTGGGTTATCCCCGGGCTTATTGCGGCTCGCATTCCCTGGAATATATTAAAAAATACGGATTGGAACTGGGAAATCTGTTCACTTCCAGCGGGCCGGCCAAATACGCGCGTACGTTGACCGGGCATTTGAATACGTTCATGGCGTCGTTACAGGCCTATTATGCCGGTGCCCTGGGAATCGGCTATATTAATATTTTGTTCGCCCCCTATCTGGTGGATATGAGCGATAAGGAGATGAAGCAGGAAGCCCAATATCTGATCTTCTCCGCGTCACAGAACGCGTTTTCCCGCGGCAGCCAGAGTCTATTTATCGATTTTAATATCCATACCGGCGTGCCGAAATATCTGCGTAATATTCCGGCAATCGGCCCGGGCGGGACTTACACCGGCAAGACTTACGGCGACTACGAGGAAACGGTCATTAAATTTGCCAGAGCGATGCTGGATGTCTGGCGCAACGGCGATCGCGACGGGCGCGTGTTTGCGTTCCCTAAATGCGACCTGCATATAAGTAAGGAAACATTCGAAGATCCCCGGCAGTTGGAATTGATCAAATACGCCTGCTTGATCGCCAGCGAGAACGGCACCCCGTATTTTGTGTTCGACCGCGGCGATGAGGCGGTTCTTTCGCAATGCTGCCGTTTACGCCAGAAGATCAGCGATATGTATATGATCGAACATCCGGAAAGTATGCGGTTTTGCGGATTCCAGAATGTGACCATTAATCTTCCGCAGGCCGCCTATCGCGCGGGAAAAAACAACGTTGAAGGCTTGTTTAAGGAAGTTGAGAAAGCGATGGATATCGCCGCTAAAGCTCATTTGCAGAAAAAAGATTTTATTAAACGGCTGATGAGCGAGCCGGGGATGCCCATGTGGGAGGTCGGAAAGGTGGCCAAGGACGGCCGTCCCTATATCGATCTGGAAAAATCAACTTATATCCTCGGGCTGATCGGCCTTAACGAGTGTGTGCAATATCTTACCGGACAGGAACTGCACACTTCGGAAGAAATATTTAAACTGGGGTTGAAAGTAATCGCGTTTATGAATAATAAGACCCGGGAATATGAAAAAAAATACGGCTTGAAGTTTTCTCTGGAAGAGTCTCCGGCGGAATCGGCCTGCCGTCGCCTGCCGAAGGTCGATTTGCGGCAATATCCGGAAGCGGCCGGGGTGATCAAGGGGGATATCGAAAACGACCGTTACTATTATACCAACAGCATTCATTTCCGCGCCGATGCGCCGATCGATTTGATTACGCGTATCCAGAAGCAGAGTAAATTTCATACCATGATCGAGGCCGGGGCGATCCTGCACGCGTTTGTCGGTGAACAGCGCCCGGCTCCGGAATCGATCCTAAATCTGGTTCAAAAGACTTTTAGCCAGACGCAAACGGCGCAGTTGACCATATCGCCGGAATTTACGATATGCAATTCCTGCTTGAAGACGAATCGGGGGCTGGAATCGAAATGCCGTGACTGCGGGTCGGTTGATGTTTACAATATTACGCGTATCGTCGGATATTTCAGCCGGGTCAATAACTGGAATCCTTCGAAACTCGAAGAGCTGGCGGACCGGCATGAAGGCAATTATAAAGTACCGGAGGGAATGTTACAATGAAGATTAAAGTATTCGGGAAAAAAGGGTGCGCGAAGTGCGAAACGACAAAAAACAAGTTAAACCACTTTATTACCAAGTGGGAAGTCGATAATAAGGTGGAATTGACCTTCCATGACATGGAAACCGTGGACGGCATGGCGGAAGGCGCTTATAATGACGTGTTGCATATTCCGACCACGATTATCGAGAAGGATAATAAAGTCGTGGCGCGCTGGGACGGGGAAGTGCCGCATTCGGAGACGGTGAAGGGCCATCTCGTCGTGTAATGATTAGTAATTAATGCCAAAAGACAGCGGCCTGCCGGCCGGCTGTCTTTTGGTCTTTTGAGCGCGGCTGAGCGGGGAGCATATTCAGATAGCATTATGGCGCATCCCATCAAAGGTTTTAATCCGCATACGTTGATCGACTGGGAAGGTAAAGTCGCATGTGTCGTATACCTTTCCGGCTGTAACTTCCGCTGTCCGTTTTGCCATTCCAGTGTTCTGGTGGTGTCGCCGCAGTCGCTGCCGACTATCCCGTTTGAGCGGATCGAGCGGTTTTTACAGGAAAAACAAGGCTGGATAGACGGGGTGGTGATTGGCGGCGGAGAGCCGACCTTGTATGAGCAATTACCGGTGCTGCTTGAGGATATCCGCAAATTAGGTCTGCTGATTAAACTTGACACCAATGGTACGATGCCGGAAATGCTGCGTGAACTTTTGCTTCGCAACCTGATTGATTTCGTAGCCATGGATATTAAGGCGCCGCTGGAAGAAGAAAAATATTGCCAGGTCGTGGAACGTAAAGTGGTTATCTCGGATATCCGCGAGAGCATCGACCTGGTGATGAATAGTGTCGTTGAATATGAATTCCGGACGACCGTGGTTCCGGCTTTACTGACCATGCCGGATATTTTGAAAATAGCGCAGTCCCTGCATGGGGCCCAAAAATATGTATTACAGCAGTTCAATCCAAAAGACACCCTGGATAAAAATATGGCTACTCTGGCGCCGTATCCCGTAGATGAATTGAAAAAGTGCGCGAAGCTGGCGAAAGAATTTGTCAAAGATTGCAGTGTGCGTGGAATATAATCGTACCGATAAGGGGGCGCGGTTAATGCTCAAAGAAGCGCTTTATTACACCCCGTTGAAAGACCGTTCGGTCCGATGTCTCCTTTGTCCGAAATATTGTGTGATTGCCGATGGGCGGTCCGGGTTTTGCCGGGCGCGCGTAAATAACGGCGGAAAATTATATTCCCTGATTTACGGAAAAACCACCGGTATGGCGCTTGATCCGATCGAGAAAAAACCGTTATACCGGTTTCATCCCGGAGAACCGATCCTTTCCCTGGGCACCCGCGGTTGTAATTTCGGCTGTTTGTTCTGCCAAAACTGGCATATTTCGCAAAATTCCGGGGCGGCGGTGGAAACGGTGACCGCGCAGCAGCTTGTCGACGAGGCGCGGCGGCTGGGTTCATTCGGTATTGCCTATACTTACAACGAGCCGTTTATCGGGTATGAATTTATGGCGGAAACAGCGCGCCTGGCCAAAAAAAACGGTCTGGAAAATGTCCTGGTTACCAATGGGTATGTTAATCCGGAACCGCTTGAGGAAATATTGCCGTTGATCGGGGCGATGAATATCGATTTGAAAGCCATGGATGATAAGTTTTATAGTTCAATATGCAAAGGAACTCTTGAACCGGTGTTGCGAACCATTGAACGCGCGTGTAAAAGCTGCCATGTCGAGCTGACCAATCTGGTCATTCCCACCCTTAATGACAGCGATGACCATTTTCAAAAACTTACCGATTGGATATTTGATCATACCGGCGCGGATACGCCGCTGCATTTTTCCCGTTATTTCCCCGGTTATGAAATGGATCTGCCGCCGACTCCGGCGCGGACGTTGCAGCGGGCTTGTGCCATCGCCAGAAAAAAACTTAACTTTGTTTATGTCGGTAACATATAAAACCGGGGGGAGTATGCTTGAGCTTAAATCATGTTTATCGTCGGCGGCGTGTCTGGAATGTAAAGGGTGCTGCTGTTTTGCTTCGGAATCGTGGCTGCCGCAGCTGCTTGAGCATGAAAAAAAAGCTTTAAAAATTATCCGGGTGCATAGCCGGGAAGATGATAATGGGATGCTGACCTGTGAATTTCTTAATAAAGACGATCATCATTGCCGTATCTATGAACAGCGTCCGTTTGAATGCCGTCTTTATCCGTTTTTATTGGTATCGCGGCGGGATAAGATAATCGATCTTGCCGCGCATTTAGCCTGTCCGTTCGTGGTATCCGCGGCGGAAGGAATGCTGTTTAAAGCCTATGTCGGGTATCTGCGTAATTTTTTCAATGATCCGATAGTCAGAAATATGCTCAAAGCCGAATACGGAACATTCCATTCTTACCCGGAAGAAGAGCTGATGGTCGTTCAGAGTAATATTCTACAGCCGGGAGCCGGAGAGGCCGGACAATGACCGCCATAACCGTGCCGGATGCAAAGCCGCTGCAGCTCGAAGACCGGGAAATGGTTGGCCGGTTTTTAGCGCTTGCTCCGCATGAGTTGAGTCCCTATCATTTTATCAATATTTTTATCTGGCGGGCATTATTCACTATTTCCTGGCGGATCATCGACGATTGTTTATGCGTTTTTTTCAGCGATGCCCACGGGTGTTTTATGTATCTGCCGCCTTTGGGCAAGAAGGTTCAGGAAAAGACTATTGCCGAATGTTTTGAGCTAATGGACTCCGCGAATCGTCGGACGGGAATGTCCCGCATCGAAAATGTGGAGGCCGTCCGCGCGCAGTGGTACCGGAGCCTTGGGTATGCCGTCCGGGAAAAGGCCCCGGATTACATTTGCCGGCAGAAAGATCTGGCGGCTTTGGCGGGGGATGCTTATAAGTCAAAACGTTCAACGTACAACTTTTTTGTCCGGCGGTATAATTACGAATACCGGGAATATCAACCGTCCGATGCCGCGGCCTGCAGTCGGTTGTGCCGGAACTGGCAGCAGGAGCGTTCCGTTGCCGGTAGTGACGACCTTTATCGTTATATGCTCGAGGATAATGTTCGGGTCCAGGATGAGTTGCTGCGGTTTTCGTCCGAGCTTGCTCCGGAAGGCCGGGTCGTGCTCGTGGATTCCGTGATTGCCGGGTATACTTTTGGCTTTTCATTGCGTCCGGACATGTTTTGCATTGCGTTCGAGGTGTGTTTGAAGGCATATAAGGGGCTGGCGCAATTTATTTTCCGGGAGTTTTGCCGTGAACTTACCGGCTATGCGTCGATCAATATTATGGATGATTCGGGGTTGGAAAATCTAAAAAAGTTAAAAAAATCTTACCGGCCGGTACAACAAGTGCCGAATTTCATTATATCGCAACAATAACGGTGATTGAAAAATGGGCAAAAAAATTATTTTGATAAGCAGCGGTATCATCGCCGGAATAGCGCTCCTTGAAGTTATCTTACAAGCGGGCGCTTTTTGCATGAAAAATAAGGAAGCAACACTGTTTTCTAAAGGAAAAATTCGTTTATTGTGCGTGGGGGATTCGCATACGTACGGTATCGGCGCGGAAAAAGGGTTGAGTTATCCGGATCAGCTGCAGCGAATGCTGGATAAAGAAATGGGGGGAGAATATGTGCAGGTTTTTAATGCTGGGCGTCCCGGATTCAATACGGCTATGCTTGCGCAGCGATTCAATTCTTTGCTGTATAATTTTTCTCCGCAAGCGGTGATCGTAATGAGCGGAGATAATGACTTTTGGAATTTTGAAGATGTGTTTGCCGCCCAGGATTCTTGGCCGGAAAAAATTGATGAAGCCCTGGGTAATTTGCGGAGTTATCGCTTGCTGAAAATTATTGCGGTGAATCTAAAAAATCAACCTGTACTGAAAAAATTATACGAAAATTACGGATTTGAACAAAATCATAGGGATAATGCGCAAAAACACAACGATGAAGCGATATTTAAGCCGATTGGCGAATATACGCTGGGTTTGAAAGAAGCTCGTCTTTATAAATTACAGGGAGAGTACCGGAAAGCGCTTTTGTTGCTGTTTCATGTGCGTTGTCTTGAATTCCTTCCGGAGACCGTATATCAGGAACTTGACGATTTGTTTATCACCTGGGGGGATTATGACGAAGCGATCGCTTTTTGTTCAGCGTTAAAAGAAATATTCCCGAAGGATCCGGCGGTGGATTTGCGCCTGGGCCAACTGTATAAACGGGTGCGGGATTACCGCAAGTCGAAAGAATGTTTTTCCGCTGTTTTGAATGTGCAGCCGGATTGTGTTGAAGCGCGGACCGGGGTATCGAACGCCGAACGGTTTCTCGCCCTGGCGCTGAGCCGGGACTATGTGCGTTCATACCAACAATACCGGGAAACTCTGGTGAATGAATCTGCCGCTGTTTCCGATCCCGTAGTGAAACTGGACGATGAAGATTCTTTGCGGATGATCAACTTTTTGGGAATGAGTCGAAATAAAATAAATTCGCTCAGTATCCCGGAACGGGAAAACCTGCTCCGGGTGCTGTATAAACGGCAATTGCGTCGTATCTGTATGCTGGCAAAAAAAAGACATATTAAGCTTTTTTTTCTGAGTTATCCGACATTTGTGCGGAATTATATGCTGCAAGCGATTAATGATGAACACGTCGATTTTATCGATGTCCGTCCGGCCTTCGATAAAATATTGGAAAAAGATAATGTGGGAACGTATTTTATTCCCGACGGCCACTGCACGGCTGCCGGGTACCGGATTATCGCCGAAACAGTCTGTCAAAAAATGGTTAACTATTTTGCGGCTACTCCAAGTAGTGCGTCGGGTCAATAACGGCTATGGCCAGATATACACGTATAATTTTTATTGCCTTAATCGCGGTTTATTGTTTTCTTAATATTTTTTTGATGGAAAATGATTCGTGCACTTTCCTGATGCAGGGCAAGGACTGGCAAACCCATATCCGTAATTATGCCCGCTTTATCGAGCCGCAACCGGTTCTGCCGCAGTCTTCCTTCCTGGACCGTGTCGGTTTACGCTTGCGGCATTTGATTCTGGTCGACCGGGATTATCCGCCGTTGTATTACTGGGCGGCGGCTCTGGTAGCCGGAGCCGGCAGATTTTTAATCCCTCATGCGGTTTTGCTGACTTCGACCTTGTTTTGGGTTGTTTTGATGTCGGCTCTTTACAAAATCGGCGAGTTAACGCGCAAGGGAACCGGTCTGGCAGCGGTTCTGGTGTGTTCGTTGTATCCGATAATCTTCCGAAGTTCGCGGGTTTTCAATTTGGAATTGGCCGTGTGCGCTCTGGTGGTCCTGAGCATGTATGTTTTGATAAAAACCGATAGTTTTAAAAACCGGAAATATTCGGTTTTTTTCGGTTTATCCCTGGGCGCGGGAATGCTGACAAAATACACGTTCGGGCTTTTCCTGTTTGCGCCGTTCTGCGCGGTTTTACTGGATGCGTATAAAACCGGGATATCGGATCACTCCCGGCGGAATCGGTTTTTAAATGCCGGATTTTCTTTGTTAATCGGAATAATGATTGGCGCTGTTTACTATGCGCATCCCGGGGTTATCGGCCACTTGGTGGAACGGGCCACCGATATTACCTATGGGATGGATATCGCTTATAAATCACCCGGGCAGAAGCTTATCTATTATGTTTTTTCTCTGGCAGCTCCCGGAGGAATGGGGTTGCCGGTTTTTCTGGTTAGTGTGACGCTGTCGATAATTTTTCTTATGTCAGCTAATGAGTATAAAAAACTGTTTTTTCTCTGGGCTTTTGTCCCTTTTTTTGTGGTTTCGTTTACACCGGAATATTATCAGTTCGAATATCTTATCCCGTTGCTGCCGGCAGTGGCGCTGATGAGTGCTTCGGTTATTATGCAGATACGCGGGTTAATCTTGCGGACAGTTATGGCCGGAGTGTTTATTGCGGCGGCCGCGGGTCAATGCCTGCCGCCTCCAGGGGATGATAAAATATTTTGTTTTGATGAACATCCTCGATTCGTAACGGGAATTTTTGCGTTTTTGGCGGAAAAAAGTTATTCCATGGGATACCTGGATGATGTTGTGTCCGAAAAATATTGTTACGGCGTTAATCAGTTTTTTTCCGTTTGGGGAAAAGGACCCGAGCGGGTCGATAATTTTTTCGAATCTCCGCTGCGATTTGTCGAAAAAATCGGTTCCTACGATGTCCTGTTTAATGTTTCCGCGGATGGGGCAGAATGGCCGGATACGGTTACGCTGGCTAGACGGATCAAAGAGTATTGCCGGGTGAAAAAAATCGAATTTGTATCTCAAACCGGTGTGGCCAGCGGGTTTGAAGGAAAAAAGCTATCGCTTGAACCCGGCGATATCAATAAAATCAGCTGGGCTCAATCATCGTTTGTACGGGTTGCGGCTTTTACTTTTTTCCCTTTGCAAACCACGGCTTATCCCCGGCTCCGCTGGTCGGTATTTCTGAAAAAAAATGCGCTAATCAATCACCCCGGAGAAGCTTTGTCCGAACGAAAAAAAATGATGATCCGAGGCGATTGCCGGGGGGTTATTAATACTTTATTCAGTTTTTCCCGGGACTTGCGGAAAGAGAAAAAATACGATGAAAGCCTGAGGGTTTTATTGAAAGTGCGTTCTTTTGAACCGGAGAATAGTCCGGTTGTTGTCGAAATGGTCGATTTGTCGCGGGAGTTGAGAAAAGAAAAAAAATACGCCGATGTTCTTCGGGTCTTGCGTACGGGAGTAGCGGAGCGAAACCGCGAGCTTTATTATCAGGAATTGGATGCGTTGTTTGCGGAATGGAACGATTCCGGCATTATGCTTGATTTTTACGGTGAAGTCTATAAACATGATCCGAATGATCCCCGGATATGCCTGCGTTTGGCCAGGACTTATCAATTGATCCGGGATTATGAACATTCCCGCGAATATTTCCAAAAAATCCTGGATTTGCAGCCGGAGAATCCGGAGGCAGCCGAGGGGATCCGTAATGCCGATTACTTTTTAAATATGAGTAAATAAATGGAGCGTATTTTAAGTGATATTTTTCCGGTTTTAATTATATTTGACAGGATTGATTATTTGTGGTACATTACTCAATCAATAATCGATAGTTATCGTTGTGTGCCGAGGTAGCTTCCTTGCAGGACGCTGCGGCGTCGCAGGATCATTCGACTAAAGGTTTTTGTTCACGCGGTTCCAAAAACCTAAGTCTCATGACAGTCGGAACCTCCTTCGCTTGATGTAAAGCGGGGGATGGATGAGCCGGGTTATTTACAACAAAACTTTTAATATTGTGTGCCGAGGTAGCTCAGTCGGTAGAGCGAAGGACTGAAAATCCTTGCGTGGGCGGTTCGATTC
>JAQULA010000027.1 GCA_028718845.1 Candidatus Omnitrophota bacterium | reverse complement strand
GCGTGCGCGGTACCTTTGAGCATTCTTTCGAATGCCGATTGATGCCGCGGCGCGACCTCCACGACAAAGCGGCTGTTCGATTCGGAGAACAACAGCACATCATCACGCCGGGCCGGACGCGGTAACGACTGCGGAATCAAGGCAAGATCGACCTCCATCCCCAGCCCTCCGGCGAAAGCCATCTCGGCCATGGCCGCGCCAATCCCGCCGTCGGAACAATCGTGGCAGGAACGGATCAACCCTTTTTTCGCGCATAAACTTAAACGCTCGAATAACGCCCGGCTGCGCTTGAAATCAACCTTCGGGACCGCGCCGCCCCTCCAGCCGTTAACCGCGCAATAACTGCTGCCGCCCAGTTCATCATAAGTTGTTCCGATACTGTAAACGTAATTTCCCGCTTGCTTGGCGTCGCTGGAGATTACTTTTTCCACATTATCGATAACCGCTATGGCGGAAATCAAAAGCGTGGGAGGAATCGCAATAGTCTTTTTCCCGACATTGAATTCATTATTCAAACTGTCTTTTCCGGAAATAAACGGCGCGCCATACGCCAGGGACGCGTCACGGCACCCATAACAGGCCCGGACCAATTGCCCCAGCACCTCCGGTTTTGCCGTATTGCCCCAGCTGAAATTATCCAACAGCGCTACCCGGCGGAGATCGCCGCCGACGCTGATGATCTGACGCAGGGCCTCATTGATGCAGGAAACGGCCATCCAGTACGGATCGATATCCGAATATCGGGAATTAATGCCGCAGGAGACGATAATCCCTTTTTTTGAATCCGGCAACGGTTTAAGCACGGTCGCGTCCTGAGGGCCGTCATTATCCGCCCCGGCTAAAGGTTTCAGCACGCTCATTCCCTGTACTTCATGGTCATACTGCCGGATTATCCATTCCTTACTGCAAACATTGAGATCGGACAAAACCCGCGACAACGCGTTGTTCAGATCGTTTTTCTTCGGTAATTTCAACACAGCCGCCGCGGGAGGATTCCATACCGCCGCCCGGCCGGAAACCGGCAATCCGTCATGTAAAAAATCCATGTCCAAATCACACACGCAAACACCGTGGGAAAACAACTCCAGCCGTTTGGTGCGCGTAAACCGTCCGATAACCGTGGCTTCCACGTTTTCTTTATCAAATAACGCCAGCAGGCGTTTAAGATTTTTAGCCGGGACCGAAATAACCATCCGCTCCTGGGCCTCGGAAATCCAGATTTCCATATAACCAAGGCCTTTATATTTCAGCGGAACCTTATCCAGGTCGACCCGGACCCCGCTGGACTGCCCCATTTCTCCCACCGCACTGGATAACCCGCCGGCACCGCAATCGGTCACCGCGGTATACAAACCGGCGTCACGCGCCTGCATCAGAGTATCTAATACCTTTTTTTCGGTGATCGCGTTCCCGATCTGAACCGCTCCGCTGGAGATCGTTTCCGATTCATGCGTCAGCTCTACGGAAGAAAAGGTTGCCCCGTGAATTCCGTCCCGGCCGGTTCTTCCGCCGACAACCACAACATATTCTCCGGCGGATACCTTTTTAAACGAATGATTGCGCGGCATAATTCCCACGGTCCCGCAATAGACCAGCGGATTTCCGGTATAGCGTTCATCAAAAAGCACCGCCCCGTTCGCCGTCGGGATACCCATCCGGTTTCCATAATCGCGCACCCCGGCAACCACACCCTTCATGATCCGTTTCGGGTGTAATACCCCCGGAGGCACATCTTCCAGTTTCATTTGCGGCAGGCCGAAACAAAAAACATCGGTATTAAGGATCGGACGCGCTCCCATTCCGACCCCGAGGATATCCCGGATCACCCCGCCGATGCCCGTACCGGCTCCGCCGTAGGGGTCCAATGCCGAGGGATGATTATGGGTTTCGGCCTTAAAACAAATATTATAATCCTTGTCAAACCGGATTATCCCGGCATTATCCTGAAATACGGACACGCACCACGATTTATCCAGTTTGCGGGTCGCGTGCATAATCGTGGTTTTTAACAGATTACGGATAGTTACGGATTTTTTCCGTTTCGGTAATGAAGCGTCGGTATAATCAACCACACCGCGCATGGTCTTGTGCACGCAATGCTCCGACCAGGTCTGAGCGATGGTCTCCAGTTCACAATCGGTGGGATTGCGGCCGAGACGCGAAAAATGTTTTTTAACGGTATGCATTTCCTCGAGGGTAAGATAAAGCTGACGCTGTTTGCTCACCGCCATCAGGCCGGCATCATCGAGATCGAGAAGCGCGACAATATTTTTTTCAAAGGTATACCCGACGTCTTTGTGCGCTTCCAGGGTCTTTTTCAAATGTTCCAGCTTGACCGCATGCTGGATAACCCGGTTATACAGCAGTTTTTCACCGATGAACGTCAATTGCTCCGCGGTCAGCCGGCCGCAAATCAGATACTGGCGTCCGGTTTTAACTCCGCTGACCGTTTCAATCCCGGCGTCACGGATGCCTTTACAGGTACTTTCTTCCCAGGGGTCCATCACCCCCGGATTATAGGCGATCTCCATAACGTGAAAATCCGGTTTTTGCTGTTTATGAAACACCCGGCTTTCCAGCCGATCGTAGACATAGTCCTGGATCACGCTGTCGCAGAGCACTTCATCGCAGATTTTCCGGACCTGGGACGAGGAAACCTCGCCCTCGATATGGTAAACCTGGACCATTACCACATCATGAACCGTGGTAATGCCCAGATCGATGATGTCGCGTTTTATCCCCCGACCGACCGGGTCCGCAACATTGGATTTGTTTTTTATTTCTACACGCCAGATCATATTTCACATCTGCAATTACCGGAGAACCCGCTAATCGCCTTATAAATGTATTCGTTTAAAAATCGCGTCAATGTGCCGCAGCACATACGCCGGATCAAAACAATGTTCGATATCTTTTTCCGCAAGCAGAGCAGTGATCTCCGGATCGCGCAGCAGCAGGGTTTTAAAATCAACGCCCTCCTGCCAAACCCGCAGGGCGTTTTTTTGCACCAAACGATAGGCCTCTTCCCGGGTCGCGCCTTTATCCACCAGCGCCAGCAAAACTCCTTGAGAAAACATAAGCCCATGGGTTTTTTGCAGATTATTCAGCATGGTTTGCGGATAGACGATAAGATTACCCACCAGTTCGGTGAACAGCACCAGCATATAATCGAGCAGTATCGTCGAATCCGGGATAATAATGCGCTCGACCGAAGAATGCGAGATATCCCGTTCATGCCAGAGCGCCACGTTTTCCATTGCCGCCAAAGCATTGCCGCGCAACACCCTCGCCAGGCCGGAAATGCGTTCGGAGGTTATCGGATTGCGTTTGTGCGGCATCGCCGAGGAACCCTTTTGCCCTTTCGAAAAAAACTCCTCCACCTCGAGTATTTCGGTATGCTGAAGATTACGCAATTCCGTGGTGAATTTTTCCAGACTGGACCCGATAATCGCCAGCGTCGTCAAATACTGCGCATGGCGGTCGCGTTGGACCACCTGATTGGCCACCGGTTCGACCCCGATTCCCAGTTTCCGCAGGACGATCTTCTCAACACGCGGGTCGATATTGGAATAGGTACCTACCGCCCCGGAGAGTTTTCCGACACACACACTCTTTTTCGCCTGCTGTAAACGTTCCAGATTCCGTCCGGTCTCTTCATACCACAGGGCGAGTTTCAGCCCGAAAGTTATCGGCTCGGCATGCACATTATGAGAACGGCCGGCCATCGCCGTATATTTGTAACGCTTCGCTTGTTTTTTCAACACCCGCAATAAACGGCCGATATCCCCGATCAGGATGTCCGAGGCGTCTTTCAACTGCAGAGCCTGACCGGTATCTATAGCATCGTTCGAGGTCAATCCCATGTGGATAAAACGGGAATCTTCCCCTACATTTTCGGCAATACTGGTCAAAAAAGCGATAATATCGTGTTTAGTCGTTCTCTCGATCTCACGGATACGTTTAATATCGAAATTTGCCCGCTTTTTTATCCGTTCAAGCGACGATTTGGGAATTTTCCCCAGCTGCGCCCAAGCCGCACAAACTGCCAGCTCCACCTCAAGCATTTTCTGCCATTTGGCCTGTTCCTGCCAGATTTTCCCCATTTCATCGCGGGTATATCGATCGATCATTCTTATATCCTCTCGTCTGTTTTAGAGTATTAAATAATATCAAATTATCAACCCTAGGTCAAATAAATTATAAACGACAGCCACGACCTTCCCGGCCTGATTTTAAAATGGAAAAAAACGGATATCCGCGAAAATCGATACCGGCCGGTCCTCATAATTGCCGGCGCAACCCCTTCCGGGATTATCGCTACCGGCTATCGGTGATTAGGCGCCCGGCCGAATGCACTGATGGCCTCGACCAGCAATTTTAAAATTTTCGACAATTCTTCAACCTGGATTTTCTCGCTCAGAGCATACATGGCCCCGGATTCCGTGGTCACATACTGAGCCGGGATACGGTTTAAAACATATACCGCGATATTATCACAGCACTTCTCACACTTACAAATCCGCGGATATTTAATCAGCATTTCATCCATGTGTTTTTGCACGATATCTTCCATTATATTACGCGTCTTTCTTATCATTCCCGCCTCCTGGTTAACTGCTCTCCGCTTCAGCTATTGTATAATATCATGTTCCCGGGTTAAAAACAACCGCAAAAAGGCTTTTTTGCGACTTAAACCCCCGGTAAATAGCCGTTGACTTTACGAAATAATATGATATAATTTCTTGCGTATCGTTAAAGGCCCCATCGTCTAGTTAAATGAGCACATAATTTATGGAGCTCACGACTGATGATCGGCGGCGACATAAATTATATACGTGAAATTAATCCCGCCGCCTTGTGGCGGGACCTGGTATGGCCCCATCGTCTAGCCCGGTCTAGGACGTATGGTTCTCAGCCATCAAACACGGGTTCAAATCCCGTTGGGGCTACCAAAATAATAAAAGCCGCACTACAAAAGTGCGGCTTTTTTATTTTCGCTTGGTACCCCAACGGGATTTGAGGTGAACGTACATTCCCCCTTGGAATTTTCTGCGGATGGTCTTTGATTGAGGGGATGTGTACGGAGGCCAGGATGGCCGAAGCGCTGCCAAGACAGGATGTTTTGTCAGCGTGAAGCCCCGAAGCTTCGGGGCTGAATGCATCACCTCAATCATCTTGCCTGAAGTACCTGACAAAGAAGACCATCGCAAAAAAATTCCACGGGGGCGGGTTTTCTTTGCATACTTTCTTTTATCCGCATAAAAGAAAGTATGGCTGGGGTGCAGGGGCAGGCATCGCCCCGCAACAACATTAAATAAAAACCCGCCATTACACCGCGCAGGTGGAATAGCGGGTACCTTATCTTTTAAATAACTATTGGCAACCAATATTAACCAATATTAACTATTAATAACCGGTTATAACCTTACAGCTTATATTTAATCTTCCTCAACAACTCCTTACGCCATTTAACATCGCTTTCCCCTTCAATCCCCTTCGGCTTACTGCCGTCTATCACGCCGATGATCCCGCGTCCCTGACTCGACTCGGCAACCACCACTTCCAGGGAATTCGCCGTGGCGCAGAAAATCGTACAGATCTCCGGAACGTCCTTCAACGCGCGCATGACATTAATCGGATAGGCGTTCTTCATGAAAATCACCAACGCATGGCCGGCGGCAATGGATAATGCCGTTTGCTCCGCGATCTTTTTCAGCAACGGATCATTGCCTTCCGAACGCACTAAGCAGGCCCCGGAGGCCTCGCAAAAAGCAATCCCGAACAAAATCCCCGGAACCGTACCCACTAAAGCCTCATACACATCTTCCACCGTTTTAATAAAATGCGACTGCGCAATGATCACATTCGTATCTTTGGGAACCTGCACCGCAACATTCGTAATTTCCATACCCACCTCAACCGTTCACTTTTTTCAGCTAATATTTCTGCTTTTACCTTTTAACCCGCCGGGGATTCGGCGAGGCTCGCCACAGGAAACCGTAAAATTGAGCTTGGCGGCTTTTTACTTAAGCGCCGCCGATAATCCCTTTGATCAAAAAGCACACCGCAAACGCGACAATCGCGTACAATTCCGGAAATACGGCCAGGATCATCGTCTTACCGAACACATCCGCACCGCTGGCAATACCGGCAATCCCGTCGGCGCAGACTTTTCCCTGATAAATCGCGGAAACCAGCCCGGCGAATCCCATAACCAATCCGGCACCAAGCAGCGCCATGCCCTGGAACATGGTAATTTCCGGTTTCAACACGTCTTTGAGAATAAAGAACGCGCCGAAACCATAAAGCCCCTGGGTTCCGGGAAGCGCGCTTAATACCAGATAAGATGCAAACGCCTCCTCTTTCTTTTTTAAAGCCCCGACCGTAGCTGAACCGCCGATGGAACAACCAATCGCGCTGCCGCACCCGGACATGCCCACCATCAGAGCCACCCCGATAAACGCCAATAATAATGCTAATGTCATAGTCCTACTCCTTTCTCAATTGTTGCAATCTGTATCGTGTTTTTATCGTATCAGTCGGAACGGCTGGTAAGCTTTTCCGCCGCCTTCAAATCCCGCATTTTTGTAAAACTCAACAAAAGTTAAGCGCAGGGGATGCACAAAGCTGGAAAGCGCGCTTAACATCAGATTTCCGGTATGCCCCACGACCAGGATCACAAATGTCAACCCATAGCCGATAAACGGAATTGAACGGAATTGCAGGGCAATATCATTAACCACCAATCCTAAAATCGATCCGGAAATACTCAGGGCAAATAACCGGATATAACTCAACACATCGCCGAATATGCCGGTTATTCCGTACAATTCCCAGAGCCCCTTACCAACGCGCACAAAGATATTGGCCTTAAGGTCATTGAACAGCAGAATCAAAGCCATTCCGGTATAAACCGCCCAGATGCTGAATTTCGATAATGACAGGGAGAGAATACCTCCGAGCATAATGATCCAGCCGAACGTGGACAAGCCGGACATAAATCCGTATTGCCGAATGCGGCTTATGGCCTTGATAAACATTCCGAAAAAAATCTGGATCACTCCCAACACCAGCGCTAAATTGAACAGCTGATTCTGGTCGAATAAAACCATCTTTTTCAACCCGGAAAATTTCGACAGATCGATGCCGAATAAATTACCGGAAATCAGTCCGAATATGAATGTCGATACCCCGAATATGCTTACCAGGGTAAGCAGCGGCCGTTTGTCCGGGGAAACCCTGGTCCGGGCGACCAAAGCGGCGATAAGAATTATCAATCCGTAACCGGCATCCCCCAAACAAAAACCGAAGAAAAGGGTGAAAAACGGCGCGAAAAAGGCGGTCAGGTCCACCTCGGTATATTGCGGTAAAGCGAACAAATTGGTTATCGGCTCAAATAACCGGGAGAACCGGTTATTCTTCAATAAAATCGGCACCGATTCATCCGGCTGCGGTTTGGAAAAATAAAAATAAACTTCTTCGCGCTGCAGGAACTGTTCCACCGAGTTCCGCAGAGAACGCGGCAGCCACCCGGTAAGAATATACACCGTTTGTTCCGCGGCGGCCGGCAGATTAGCGCTGACGGTTAAAAATGAAAATTGCGTCTTCTTCAACCGGCAATAATCCTCCACCGCCTTTTTTCGGGAAAATACCCCGGCCAGTTCATCCCGCCTTCGTTGTTTCTCCTGCTGCAATTGCGCGTAATTTTGTTCCAGCTGTTTCAAATCGGTATCCGGATAGAAAAACTCATCGCAATCGATTTCTATTCTCGGCCCTTTTTCGAATACGACAAAATAAACATAGGTTTTGTCGCGGAAAATTTCCTCGAAAAGAACATCCGGAATCCGTAATTGGCCGAATTTTTTTAACGGAGCGATAAAAAAACGCACCGTAATTCCGATCTCCCGTAATTGCTTGACGGTCGCACTCTCAAACGCTCCCCACGGCGCCACATTACGCAATTCCCGGCCCAGTTTTTCAAGCGCTTCATCGATCCGGTCCAATTCACTTTTAATCGTTTCGTACGATTGGACGCAACCAAACGCATCCGGCGCAGTTTGCGTGTTTTGCAGATCCGCGCTCGTCAGCCCGACCATTTTTTTATACTTCGCCGCGGCGTTCAAAAATTCATCGCAACGCTCGATATCGGTATGCATATCCCGCAAATGTTTATCGGACGTTTCCGGCACGGATAACGCGATATGAACGACGCCCAATGACTGTAACGCGCCGAGAAACCGCTCCTTGGCCTTATGAAAAATAAGAACGGTAACTTTTTCCATCGGAACGATCATACGAAAACCATCTCCTGTTCCATTCTTTTTTTGATCACTTTTTGCGATGCTTTCGACAGATTCTCTTCATCTTCGAGAAAACGCTTGATCCGGCGCACCGCGTCTTCGAAGAAAGGAATCTGGACTTTTTCGTAGAGATTGACTTTCTGGGTCGTTTTGCGCCGGGCATACTCCACGTTTTCCAGGACTTTTTCCATAACCAGGCGCTCAATTTTCAAACGGATAACCTGTTTGATCAGCTCGACCCCCGGCACAAACCAGGCCGGATGGCCGAACAGACTGAACGGTTCGGTATGAAACACGACTTCATCGATCTCCGGGACCTTGACGCTGGCCAGTTTCTTTTCTTTAAACGTAACTTTCTCCAACCGCACAAAATCAGGGAATTCACTCCAGAGCCGTTTGATCCCGGATAACGACTCGAACATCGACGTAATCTCTTTATCCATTTCATTCATTTTGGAACGGATCCGGCGGGCTTCCGCGCGCAGCGCCGCCTCTTTGCTCTGTAAAATCGGCAGGGCATTGCGGCGCACGGCCAGGTCTTTATTGATCTGAATCAAAAATGTCTTATTGTAATGAATCTGGGCCATATTCTTTTATCCCTTAAATGCTACAGGCCTCATGCTTCCAGCTTCCTTCTTCTATCTTCCATCTTCGTTCTTCGGCCAGTATTTCTCAACCAGTTCTTTTTTAATGCTCACTTCTTCTTTTTTGAAATATTTGGCAAATAATTTCCAGGAGGTGTCCAGCATGGTTTCGACATCGACATTCACATCGATAGCCAGCAATTCCCGCGCGTAATCCAGCGCAAACTTCAGGGTCCGTTCATCGTAATCACTCAAATCGAATCCGTTATCCTGTTTGGTTTTGGCATTGGCGGCATCGGCATAAAGACGCACCCCGGCATTCATGACCTGGGGATGGTCTTCGCGGGTCCGCTTGCCGATAACCAGCTGTTTTAAACGGGACAAACTGCGGAACGGATCGACAATAACTTTGGAGATATCGGTATTGCGGCGCAGGAAAAGCTGCCCCTCGGTAATATATCCGGTATTATCCGGGATCGCGTGCGTAATATCGCCGCTGCTGAGCGTGGTCACGGCAATAATCGTGATCGAACCTTTTTCAAATTGAACCGCTTTTTCATAAATCCTCGCCAGATCGCTGTACAACGACCCCGGCATACTGTCTTTGCTGGGGATCTGATCCATGCGATTGGAAACAATACTCAAAGCATCGCAAAACAAAGTCATATCGGTCAGGAGCACCAGCACATTCTCTTTTTTCTCCACGGCAAAATATTCGGCGGCGGACAACACCATATCCGGGATCAACAGCCGTTCCACCGGCGGGTCGTCATTGGTATTGATAAAACAGGTAATCCGTTCCAACACCCCGGCATCTTCAAAAACACGGCGATAATACAAATAATCGTCGTTGGAAAGCCCCATCCCGCCTAAAATGATCCGGTCGGCTCCGGCGCGCAAAGCCACCGTGGCCATAACCTGATTGAACGGCTGGTCGGGATCGGCAAAAAAAGGAATTTTTTGCCCGGTGACCAGGGTATTATTCAAGTCAATACCGGCAATCCCGGTACTGATCAATTCCGACGGTTGTTTGCGGCGTACCGGATTGACGCTCGGCCCGCCGATCGGTACTTTTTTGCCTTCCAGGTCCGGGCCGCCGTCAATCGGCCGGCCATAAGCATTAAAAAATCTTCCCGATAAATCCGGGCCGACACGCAGGGTCGGCGGCTCTCCCAGAAATACGACATCAACATCCGTGGCAATACCCTGGGTTCCGGAAAAAACCTGCAGAGTCACCAGATCATCCAGTATTTTCACCACCTGTGCCGGACGGCCGTCGATCAGCGCCATTTCTTCATTGGCAACGCCCCTGGCCCTCAGGCTGCAGGTCGCTTTGGTGATTTGCTCTATCCGGGTATATACCGTGGTAAATGCCGGCGGTTGACGGGTCATGATTTCTTCCTTTCCATTACAATACTATCTAATTCGTCTTCAAACTTCTCGAATCCTTCCTTTTGGAATTCGGAATAATTCATTTGTTTAACCTGGTTGATTATTCGCTTAAAATATGCCGCGACATCGCCGAATGAATCGAAATCGAAATCCATCCGGCAGATCCGGTAAATAAGGTCAATCATGTAGCGCTGCCGGTCCAGAGGGGTTGCTTTGTCGATCGGGTCGAACGCATCCTGCTGTAAAAAACCGAAATCGATGAGCTCGGATTTCCAATAACGCACATGGTATTCGATCGGGACACTGTCGTCACCGAGGATATTGATCTGGTCGTAGGCTTCTTTACCGCGCAGAAGGACGTCGCGGATAAAATATATTTTTTCCACCCAATGCGGTTCCAGGTTCTCCTGAAGATATTCCTGCACTTCTTTATATTCAAGATACTTGGAGTAGCTTTCGATCGTATCGATCGACGGATAACGTTTGCTGTCGGCGCGTTTTTGGGCCAGGGCATAAAAACAGCGGGCGACTTTTTTCGTCGCTTCCACCACCGGCTCTTTCAGGTTGCCTCCGGCCGGGCTCACCGTACCGATAAACGTGATCGATCCGGTCTGTCCGTTGACCAATTCCACCAGTCCGGCGCGGGAATAAAAATTCGCCACAATCGCCGGTAAATCCATGGGAAACGCGTCCGGCCCGGGAAGTTCCTCCATACGATTGGACATCTCGCGCAATGCCTGCGCCCAGCGGGAGGTCGAATCCGCCAGCAGTAATATCTTCAACCCCATCTGGCGGTAATATTCGGCAATGGTCATCGCGGTGTACACCGACGCCTCGCGCGC
Organism: Candidatus Omnitrophota bacterium; assembly: GCA_028718845.1. GTDB lineage: Bacteria > Omnitrophota > Gorgyraeia > B26-G9 > B26-G9 > JAQULA01. The sequence continues at coordinate 1,325 of JAQULA010000027.1, read as the reverse complement.
GGCAACCGGCATATTCGAGGTGTTGCAAATAATAATCGTGCGCTCGATCAATTTCCGGCCGGTAAACGGGTCGTCCAGCTCGGGAAATTCCTTGAATATTTCCACCACTTCGTTCGCGCGTTCACCGCAGGCACAGATAATGACCATATCCACCTGGGCATTGGCCGCGATAATATGCTGTAACACGGTCTTGCCGCAGCCGAACGGCCCGGGAATAAATCCGGTGCCGCCTTCTACCATGGGATTGACCGTATCGATCAGACGCACTCCGGTCTGTAATAGTTTAAACGCCACCGGCTTATTGGCATAAGCGCGCACCGGAATTTTAACCGGCCAGCGCTGGGTCATGGTAACCCGCCGCTGTTCTCCGGCGGTATTTTTCAGCACCGCGATAACTTCTTTTACCGTGTAGGTACCTTTGACCGCGATGGATTCCACTTCCCACAATCCCTCGAAAGAGAAGGGAACCATAATTTTATGGTTTATCCAGTTTTCCCTTACCTCACCCAGCCAGTCCCCGGCCTCGACTTTTTCTCCCTTTTTCGCCACGGGAGCAAATTCCCACTTTTTTTCATAAGAAAACGCCGTGGTCAGTTCACCGCGCTTAAGGAAAACCCCGCTCAGCGCATCCAGGTCATTCTGCAACCCGTCAAAATTCTTCGAAAGCAGTCCCGGCCCCAGTTCCACTTCCAGCATATGCTCGGTAAACTCCACCGGGCAATCGACCTTCAATCCGCGGGTACTCTCGAACACCTGCGCGAACACGCGCTTTCCCTGGATTTTAATGACCTCCGCTTTCAGCTGAACTCCTTCCAGCGAAATTTGACATATCTCGTTTTGGCTTACCGGGCCGTCGACCTCGATAGTAACCAGATTGGAAACGACTCCTACAACACGACCTTTCGTCGACATAATTCCTCCATATCAATGCGCTCGATAATCCAATACCTCTTTCACCCGAGTGCGGGAAGTCAAGACCTCCTGACCCCGGTAATCATCCAAAACAATCCAGCGCTCCACCAGCATCAATTTAATCAGATACCCCAGCAGAACATCGATCTCGAACGATTTAAACAGATTTAAATCATCGACGCACTGCCAGCGCAGCTGGTCGATATATTTTTCGCTATGCAGCAGGTCGCCTTTGGCAAAAACCTCGAGCAATCCCGGCAGATAATCGACATCGCGCGAAAGCCCGAAATCATTCTGCGTCGTGACTTTTAACTGCCCGACTTCCGGATCGACGTGGATGTCGAGAAATTCCGCATCGCTCAAAGAAAATTTCCGTTTATTCAGCGCGATAAGGATATTCCGCAGCCGGTAAT
>JAQULA010000026.1 GCA_028718845.1 Candidatus Omnitrophota bacterium | reverse complement strand
GACCGTTCGCTGGGTATCTTTGCGGGTTATTTCCACCGGGCGCTGCGACAGGTTCAACACTCCCTTGGTATTATTTCCCAGGATATGCTCCCCGTTGATCGTAGCATAAACCGATTCGATCTTAAGGTCTTTCTTCCGGCACCCGGATGATTCCGCGGTTTTAAATTTACTTTCCGCTTTGCGCACGACTTCTTCCACGCACCCGGCCAGCTCGCCTAAATCGGTAACCACTCCCCGTTCGACTCCGCGCGATTTCACCATCGCCACATTATGGATCTCCACCCGGCCGTTCTGGTCGAAATTCCCGGCACACAGCGTGGTCTTCGCGCTTCCGATATCCAATCCGATAATCATTGAATTATTTCCCGCCATAATTATTTTTTCCCGAATACCAGGTCCTTAAAACGCAAATCCACATAATATCCCTTGGAAAAATCGATGTCCTTATTATCGAGAATACCGGCCAGGTTCTCCAGCCGTTCTTTCCAGTTCCGGTCGCCGATTTTCACTTCCAGGGTATCGTTAATAAACACCGACATGCTCCGCGGCAGCGCGACATCTATTTTCGTGACCGCGTACGGCTTCAAAAACATATTACTGTTGAATTCCTTCATGAATGCCAGCGCGTAGGCCAGGTTTGTTTTCGGATAGCAACGTCCGATCTCGATGCGGCCGCGGTCGACGCCGGCGCCGGAAACCACCGGTAATCCGCGCCGAGGCTGCGCGCCCAGGTCATTAAGAACATAGGTTTCCTGATTCACCGTAAAATAATGCGGTTCCCCCGCCCCGGGACCGGTTACGGCTATCTGTACCACCGGATGACGGCGGACGACCTCAATCATCAGTTTATTCGGAAGCACCCGCTGGACTATCGCGGTTTGAATATCGGAATAATCCTGCTCGATTTTTTTCGCGACCGCCGCCGGATTGATTTTAAAGATATTTACCGAGGTCTTGTTGATCCGCCCCAGGGGATAATCGATTTTGTCCGGATTGCGGTCGACCACTTCAATCTCGGTCACATTAAAATATTCCGAGGCAAAAATAAAATTATGCATGCCCATCCCCAGCAGCACTCCCGCGGCGGTGATCACGGCAAACATAAAAATACCGAGCCGGTTATTATGTACCGTTTCCTTAACCTGCTTGACACTCAGGAAATGATGCTGTTTTTTTGCTTTTACCCTGGCGAATTTACGCATACACTCCTTTTGGCCGGCCTCAAGCTACCGCCGCACTCAGCGGCTCCCGCAGCGCGGCCGCAACCATTTTCAAACACAACTCCGGGAAACCGATACCATCGGCCGCAGCGGCCTTGGGCAATAAACTGGTCGCGGTCATTCCGGGAATGGTATTAACCTCAAGCACTACCGGGTCCCGGCCGTCGATGATGATATCGACCCGCGAAAAACCGCGGCATTTCAAGGCCCGGTGGGCCTGTACGGCCGCGGCCTGGGCTTTTTCGGTAATTTCCGCGGAAAAATCCGCCGGCACGCGATACTCGGTCATCCCGGCGGTATACTTTGCCTGAAAATCATAAAACGGTTTTTTGGGAATAACTTCAACCACCGGCAAAGGCTTATCGTCGATAATGCCCACGGTTATTTCCCGGCCGCGCACATATTTTTCGACCATAACCACCGGGTCGAACCGAAACGCATATTCAACCGCCCAGAGCAGGGATAAGGCATCATGCACAATCGACAATCCGATGCTCGAGCCCTCATGCGCGGGCTTTACCACCAGCGGAAACGCGGAAAAAAACATTTGATCCATGACCATATTTTTGTTAAACAGCTGGTATTCGGGAACCCGCAGCCCGCGGCTCTGAAAAATACGGCGGGAAGCAACCTTGTCCATAGCCAGACGGCTGGCCTCGGCACCGGAACCGGTATAAGGTATCCGCAGCGCATCCAGCATCTGCTGAACCTCTCCGTCCTCTCCGAACCGGCCGTGCAGGGCATTAAAAATACAGTCAACCGCGATATGCTCCAATTTCGCGCGTAATTCTTCCCGGCTGTGAAAATCGACGGTTTCCACTTCATACCCGGACGAACGCAGCGCCGCGGCAACCGCTGTCCCGGATTTCAGGGAAATCTCCCGCTCACTGGAAAATCCCCCCATCAGAATCCCGATTCTGCGCAACTGTTTCATCGTAATCCTCCCTGTCCCCAGATCTCCACTTCCGGCTCAAGCCGGACCGAGCAATGTTCCCAGACTTTAGTCTGGACCAGTTCCATCAGCGCTTTTACCTCAGCAAAACGGGCATTCCCTTTATTAACGATAAAATTGGCATGAATCGTCGAAACCTGCGCGTCACCCACCACGGTTCCTTTAAGCCGGCATTGATCGATCAACGCTCCGGCGCCGTGCCGGCTTTCCGCGGGATTCTTAAACACACATCCGGCGCTGGGCAGAGTCAAATCCTGGGTCGTACGTTTACGGCCGATAAAGCGTTCACCGCGCTGTTTAATCGCGTCTCGATCGGCCGGAGCTAAACGGAACCACGCCCCCAGCACGATCATACCTTTGAGATTTGACGAACGGTAACCGAATTCGACATCCTCTTTGGCATAGAGGGATACCTCTCCGTGCCGGTTCATGACCTCCAGTTGGGAAACAATCTGCGACATACTGCACACGCGGCCTGCGCCCTGATCCGCATCAACCTCGCGGCTGCCCGCGTTCATAACCAGGGCCCCGCCCACCGTACCGGGAATGCCGGATAGGAATTCGCATCCGGACAGCCCGTTTTTTTCGGCATAAATACACAACGCCGCCAAAGGAACTCCGGCAGCGGCAAAAACCAGGTTGTTCTGCACCGCTATCCTTCTAAAAAAAGCCGATCGCAGCCGCACTACCGCCGCGTCGAGCCCGTCATCGCTGACCAAAAGATTACTGCCTTCACCCATAACATAAACCGCAGTCGACCGGCGGTTAAAAAATTGGACCACCGCGCTCAAATCAGCCCGGTCGACCGGCTCAACAAAAAATTTAGCCGGGCCGCCGATATGCAATGAAGTATGCCGGGACAACGGTTCCCCGACTTTCACCGCCCCTTTGACCAGATCGCGAATTTTTTGTTCCAGACCCGCTTCAGCAAATACACTCATCGCACATTGTCCCTACCCGGGGCGCGCTCAGCACCTCGGCCAATTCATCGGCAAGTTTGGTGATATCTCCGGCCCCCAGCATCATCAGCACATCTCCGTCCCGGAGGATTGATAACAGATGTTCCTTGATTTTTTCTTTCGGCAGAAAACACACGCTTTTATGCCCGTTATGCTTAACCTCTTCGTAAATCGCCCGCGCCCCGACCCCGTCGATCGGAGTTTCACTGGCGGCGTAAATATCGGTAATGATCAGGTGGTCGGCGTCGGCAAAACAACGTCCGAATTCTTTTTTAAGAAATTTTGTCCGGCTGTAACGATGGGGCTGAAATACCCCGACGATTCTTCGGTTTTTCCAGGTGCGCGCCGCCTGCAACGTGGCCATTATTTCCGTCGGATGATGCGCGTAATCATCCACGACCATTACCCGGCCGTCGGGATTCTTGATCTGGAAACGCCGCTGCGCCCCGCGAAACGCCGCCAGGGCACTCTGTATGGTTGTCCGGTCAAGCCCAAGTTCCCGGCCGATACCGATGCAGGCCAGGGAATTCAAAACGTTATGCCGGCCGGGAATGTTGAGGTCAAAACGGCCGTATACATCACCCCCGATGATGCAATCGAAAGAAGAATTCATTTCTTCACAAACAATGTTGCCGGCCCGGATATCACAGCGCGGAGAAAATCCGTAGGTGACAAATTCACCGGAATAACCTTCCAGGGCACTGCGGATATTGGGGTCTTCACCATAACAGAATACCCTCCCCCGGCGGCTGACCCGGCGGATAAACCGGGAATAAGTCTGAACAATATGTTTCAAATTTTTATAATAGTCGAGGTGTTCGCGGTCGATATTGGTAATAACGGCATAGTGCGGTTTCAACAGGAGAAACGATCCGTCACTTTCATCGGCTTCGGCGACGAAATAAGCACCCTGGCCGTGCCGGGCGTTTCCGGAGAGAATATCCACATCCGCGCCGATGGCGAAACTCGGGTCCAATCCGCTTTTTTGCAGTAACAACGATATCAGTGAGGTCGTCGTGGTTTTTCCGTGCGCTCCGGCGATGGCAATACCCCGGCAGCCTTGCATCAAATGGGCCAGCAGCTGGCCCCGGCGGATACAGAGCAAAGAACGCCTCCGGGAAATTATCATCTCCGGGTTAGTATCAGGAATGCAGGAAGAATAGATAACGGCATCAACGTCAGGAACATTGCCTTCCCGATGCCCGCAGAAGATTTGAGCTCCCGCATTTTCCAAACGTTGGGTTACCGCACTTTTTTTTATATCCGATCCGCTGACCCAAAACCCGCGGGCCAGCAGAATCTGTGCCAACGCACTCATCCCCACTCCGCCGATACCGATGAAATGCACTTTCTTCCGGGGGATAAGCTTTTCAATCCATTGCATAAGCAATCCTTTTTCCGTAATTCGTTTTATCGTACCGGCACCGCCCGCGCTCCGGCTTTACCGAATAGTACTGCTTTCATTTGCCAGCGCCGTAATCAGCGCCGCCAATTTCGGGGTTGCTTCCGCTTCGAACAAGCCCCGGCTTTTTTGCGACATTGCCTCAAGTACCGGCTTATCCTGGATCAGCCGCGCGATCAGATATCCGATTTCCCGGGCGCTGTCCCGTTGCTGCGGGATCAGATACGCCGCGCCCTGTTCCTGCAGATACCGGGCATTGCACACCTGATGCCCCTGAGCATAGGGATACGGAATCAGCACCGCCGGCCGCCCGAAGAAACATATTTCATTAATCGTTCCGGCACCGGCGCGGCTTACCACGATATCCGCCGCGCTATAGGCACTGCTCATGTCGTCGCAAAATGAGACAATCTGCGCCGAGATCGCGCACTGACGATACCACTCCGCGATCTCGCTGTTATCGTCACAGCCGGTACTATGCATTACCTGCATCATTCCCTTAAGCTGCTCCGGGATATACTGCACCCCCTGCGAAAAAGCGGTGTTAATAAACTCCGAACCCTGGCTGCCTCCGAAAACAAAAACCGTAAATTTATCCGGCGATAATCCCAGCATGCACCGCGCCCGTAACGGATCGACCGCCTCCAGCCCGGGGCGCAGCGGATTACCGGTGTATTCGGTGTCTTTGCGCGTAAAATAGGCCGCGCTTTGGGCAAATCCGAGACTTACTTTCGAGGCAAACCGCGATAAAAACCGGTTCGCCCGTCCGGGCACCAGATTCTGTTCGTGAATCACCGTCGGTATCCGCAATAAGGTCGCCGCGATAACCGCGGTAATCGAGCCGATTCCGCCGAAACCGACGACAATGTCGGGCTGTTCCTGCCACACGATCTTACCCACCCGCACACTCTCTATAATGAATTTTAACAGAAAAATTAAATTCTTCAAGAGGAATTTAAGATATCCGCCGTCCCGGACGGAATGAGGCGAAATAAAATCCACGGTGAACACGGGATAGTCGAATTTTTCGAAAATCAGCTTCTCGATCGCGCGCCGCGTGGAAAGAAATATAACCTCGGCCTTAGGCCGTCCCCGGGAAAATTCCTCCGCCAACCGCAAAGCCGGATAAATATGTCCGCCGGAGCCGGCGGCGCAAATCATTATCTTCATACGTCTTTACCTATATTCAAAATAATCCCCACGTACATCATATTAAAAATCAGCGACGTACCGCCGTAGCTGATGAACGGGAACGGCAGTCCTTTCGTCGGCAACAAACTCGTGGTTACCCCCATATTCACCATCGCCTCGATCACCAGGCAGGAAAGCAGGCCGAAAACAAGGAACTGGCCGAAGGTATCTTTCGCTTTCAAGCTGATCTTTATCCCCTGGAACAGAAATATCATGATTAAAATAACCATCGAAACCGTGCCGATAAAACCGAGCTCCTCACCGATAATCGAAAAAATAAAATCGGTGTAGGCGGCCGGCAGATATAATAATTTTTGTTTCCCCTGCCCCAGCCCGACCCCGGCAATACCTCCGGAACCAAGCGCCACCAGCGATTGAATGATTTGGAATCCCGTTCCCTGCGGATCGTTCCAGGGATTTAAAAACGCGAGCATCCGGTTCCGGCGGTACTGAACGCTGAAAATAAGTTTATACAATACCGGCACCGACAACAGCACGATTGTCAGCATATGGGTAACCTTGACCCCGCCGACAAAAAGCATAACAAAACAAATTATCGATGTCGCCAGGACCGTGCCCAGATCGGGCTGGACCAGAATAAGCAGGCACATCGCCCCCAGGATCAGCAACACCGGTAAAAACCCGGAAAGAAAAGAGGCCACCTCCGATTTTTTCCGGGCGATAAAATCGGCGGTGTAAACGATGATCGAAAATTTGGCCAGCTCCGAGGGCTGAAAACTGAACATGCCCAGACGAAACCAGCGCCGCGCCCCGCCGACCGCCCGGCCGATTCCGGGGACCAGCAAAAGCAGCAGCAAAAAAAACGATATGAACAGCAGCGGCTTGGCCAGTTTACGCAATATTTGATAATCCATGCTCATCACCACGCCGGTTATCACGATGCCGATAATCACGTACAACAGATGGCGCTTAAGATAATAGGCGCTGTCGCCGAGATTTTCCAACGCGTAAATAGCGCTGGCGCTGTAAATCATGACCACGCCGACACAAATAAGGATCAGGGCGATCGCGGCAAAATTTATCCGGGTTTCCCGCAAGCTCATGATTTAATCAGCCTCCGCACCGCGGCCTTAAATACTCTGCCGCGATGTTCAAAATTGTCGAACATATCGAAACTGGCGCACATCGGGGAAAGCAGCACGCTCATCCCGGAAACGGAATGCCGATAGGCATTTTCCACCGCCCGTTCAAGCGTCGGCGCGAAAAATTTTTTAACCCCCGCGCCCAATGCCGCGCTGATTTTCTTTTGCGCCTCTCCGATCAGGACCACCCCGGCCGCTTTTTTCCCGATCAGCCGGCGGATGGGCCGAAAATCGCTCCCCTTGTCCCGTCCGCCGCAGATAAGCATTACCGAACCGTCGGCAAACATGGACAATGCTTTCACCGTAGCATCGACCGTCGTCGATTTCGAATCATTGAAAAAAGCGATACCGCGCCTGGAAGCAACCGGCTCACAACGGTGTTCGACTCCGCGAAAATCCTTTATGGTCTCCACCATGATTGCCGGAGTTACCCGCCGGGCCTGGGCGGCCAGCAATGCCGCCATAATATTCTCAACATTATGCATGCCCTTCAGCCGGACCTCACCGATATCGAGAAAAACCCGCGGACGGCCGTTCCAATGCCCGAGGATACGCGTACCCTCCAGCCAGCAGGCCCCGTAACAGCCGCGTCGAAAAGACAATCCCGGAGTATATTTTTTCGAGAAAAACAACACCCGGGCTCTGGTACTTGCGGCATAACGCCGCAGCCGCAGGTCTTCAAAATTCAGCACGGTAAAATCAGACGGCCGCTGATTGGCAAATATTTTCGCTTTGGCCCGGGCGTATTCGTTCATCGAACGATGGTGATCAAAATGATTCTGAGTAATATTGAGGATAATACTTACGTTGGGACGGAAATGGACCGTATCCTGCAATTGAAACGAACTGGTTTCCAGAACGATCACCCGGCCCTGCCGCCAGGCCCCGGTTTCCCCGCAGAAAGGATTGCCAATATTACCGCAGACAACCGGTTTTTGCGCGGCGGCTTTAAAAATTTCCCCCAGCATAGTGGTAACCGTGGTTTTCCCGTTACTGCCGGTGATCGCCACTACCGGCAAGGGGCAGAACCAGCTCGCGAATTTGATTTCACTGACCACCGGGACATTGTGCTTATGCGCCCAACGCAGCGGTACGGCATCATGATGCACGCCCGGACTGGTAATCACCAGGTCCGCGCCTTCCAGGAACCGAACATTATGGCCGCCAAATTCGACGCTTACCGCTTGTTTCCGCAACAGCGCCGCTTTGCGGCGAATCGCCGGGGTATCCGCCGCGTCACTGACATAAACCGAAGCTTGTTTCTTCCGGGCCAGCAGCGCGGCGGCAAAACCGGAACGGCTTAATCCGATAATGACGATTTTTTTCGCGGCCCAGTTTTTAGGTATCTTCATCGCACTCCCCAGTTATCTTAATTTAAGCGTTGTCAGGCTCAATAAAGCCAGGATTATCGCCACGATCAAAAACCGGAAAATTACTTTTGCCTCGGCCCATCCTTTTAACTGAAAATGATGGTGCAGCGGCGCCATCAGAAAAACCCGTTTCCCGAAATAGCGGAATGAGAACACCTGGATAATCACCGACAGGGCTTCGGCGACAAAAATCCCTCCCACCAGCAGCAGCAACAATTCCTTTTTGACCATTATCGCTACCGCTCCCAGCGCTCCGCCCAGGGCCAGCGCCCCGGTGTCCCCCATAAACACATCGGCCGGATGGCAGTTATACCAAAGGAACCCCAGCCCGGCGCCGAAAATCGCCGCGCAGAATACCGTCAATTCCCCGGCCTGCGGAATATAAATCAGCTGAAGATATTCGCTGAACCCCGAATGCCCGGTCATATAACTCAACCCGCTGTAGGCCAGCGCCACAATTGCGACACAACCGATAGCCAGCCCGTCCAGGCCGTCAGTGAGATTAACGGCGTTGGACGTGCCGATAATCACCAGCGCGGCAAAAAAAACGTAAAACACTCCCAAATGAACCACCAGATTCTTAACAAAGGGAATATCCAAACGGTCTCCGATTGACGGATCGGTATAAAGGATCAGCCCGATACCGAGGCCGAGGATCAATTGCCCGGTCAATTTCATTGCCGCGGTCATGCCCCGGGTCTTCTTTTTACCGCGTAATTTAATGTAATCATCGATAAACCCGAGCCCTCCCAGCCAAAGGGTGGCAAGCAGGGCAATCCAAATATAGCGGTTGCTCAAATCGGCCCAAAGCAAAACCGCGCTGCACAGCGCCCCCAGGATCAATACCCCGCCCATGGTCGGGGTTCCCTCTTTGTGCTTGTGATGTTCATGCAGCGAGGCGTAGTCCTTGCCCTTGCGCACCGATTCGCCCACTTTTAACGCCCGCAGTTTATCGATCACCATCCGGCCCAGCAGCGCGCTGAGTAAAAACGCGGTAACGCTGCTGCCGGCCGCGCGAAAGGTAATATATTTAAAAACATTAAATCCAAAGAATACTTCCCGCAGCGGATAGAGAAAATAGTAAAACATGCTCTTCGATACCTTTCATTATGTTTAGTATATACCGGCATAATAAATCGCGATATAGTATATTTTTATATCCTTAATTTTCCGGCCGGTTCCATCCGGCGGAATTCCCGGTTCATAGTTTATCCGCCGGCCCGGTTCCCGGGGCGCTCTCGCACCCACCGGCCGCGGCGACCATATGTTTAAGCACCTGTTCTATCTTCATTGCCCGCGAACCTTTTAACAGCACCACATCACCGGGCCGGGTCAAACCGGCAAGGCACTGCGCGGCCTCATCCGTCTGCGAAAAAACAAAGATATTCTTCTTGTCCATGCCGGTCTGCGCCGCCGCTTCAGCGGCATGAGCGGCCTCCCGGCCGACCGTAAGCAGGAACGTTATTCTCTGCTCGGCGATCAATTGCCCGATATAGCGATGCTGCTCGACACTCGCCGAACCCAATTCACGCATATCCCCAAACACCACGATCTTTCGCGCCGAATCGGCAACCGCGGTCAATGTCCGGATCGCCGCGGCCATCGAATGCGGATTGGCGTTATAACAATCGGCGATAATCCTGACCCCGTTGCAGTTGACGGTTTCCATGCGCAAAGACACCGGCTGAAACTGGGACAGACGCTCCCGCATCATCTCCATCGGCACACCCAAAAAATCACCCACGGCGATTGCCGCCAGGGCATTATAGACATTATGCTCCCCTAAAACATGCAGACGAAAAGTAAACTGCTCATTCAGCGTAAACGCCACTCCGTCATGGTGGCAGACCACATTAGTCGCCCGGTAACGGCAGCCTTTTTTAAAACCAAACCCCACCTGATTGGCCGTATAGCGTTCCGACGCGGCATATAACGCTTCACAATCGGCGTTGATAACCGCGATATTCTCATCGCCCAAACGCTCAAGTAATTCGCATTTTGCTTCAATGATCTCGTCCGGGCTATTGAAAAATTCCAGGTGCGCCCCGGCGGCATTGGTGATCACGGCAATCGTCGGGACGGCAATCGCGGCCAACCCGCGGATTTCCCCTTTATGATTCATTCCCAGCTCCAGCACCGCCGCGGTGTGGAAAGAGGTCAGCCCCAGCAGGCTTAACGGCACCCCGATATGGTTATTAAACGATCCCTGGCTTTTCAGTACATTATAGTGCGCCCCCAGGATAGCGGCAATCATTTCTTTGGTCGTGGTTTTTCCATTCGACCCGGTTACGCCGATCACGGGAATCGTGAATTTCATCCGATGCGCGTGAGCGATCCGGCCCAGGGCGTAAACGGTATCCGATACAACAATCACCGGCACCGGCGGGACCTTGCCCGGGGAGGCCTCTACCCAATCCTGCGCCACCACACACCCGGCCGCGCCGCGGGACACCGCCTCCGCTAAACAATCATGGCCGTCAAACTTCCGGCCTTTTATCGCGACAAACAACGCCCCCGGCAGTAACGTCCGGGAATCCGTGGAAACCCCGGTTATCTTTCCCTCAGCATCCCCGTTAATGATCGTGCCCCGGGTTATGCGCGCGATGTCCGTTATCGTAAACATATTTATTCCTTCAGCAAATCCCGGACAATACTCCGGTCGTCAAAAGCAATGGTTCTGTCCTTAAAAATCTGGTAATTTTCATGGCCTTTACCGGCGATCAGGACAAAATCATTCTCCTGCGCCCAGGCCAGAGCGTGGGCTATGGCTTGTTCCCGGTCGGGTATGACCTTAAACGCCTTAAACGCCGGGTCGAATCCGGATTTGATCGCTTCAATGATTTTTTCCGGGTCTTCATTGCGTGGGTTATCATTGGTTACGACCAGATAATCGGCCAACTCGCTGGCCACCTTCCCCATCAACGGCCGTTTCCGGCGGTCGCGGTCTCCGCCGCAGCCGAAAACAACGATAATGCGCCGCGGCCCGATTTCCCGCAATGTCGACAAAACGTTTTTCAGGGCATCATCGGTATGGGCATAATCAACCAGGGTCTCGAATCCGCGATTCCCGGGAATCCGCTCCAGCCGGCCCGGAACATAGTCCATCGCGGCAATTGCCGCGGCCATGTCCGCTAAAGCGATTCCTTCGTCAATGCCCACGCATAAACCGGCAAGAATATTATAGACATTATGCCGGCCGATCAATTTTGTTTCGATAAACTGTTTTCCCCGGGGAGTTACCGCGGTAAATGCGGTGCCGCGCAATCCTAAAACAATATTTTCCGCCCGCACCAGAGCCTGTTTATCTTCAATCGCATAATCGATGATCCGCGCCGGGGTCATCTGCCGCAGCCGCCGGCCATACTCATCGTCGCTGTTGATCACCGCAGCCCCGGTTTTATCCAATTCCGTAAACAAACGGGATTTGACCTGGAAATAGGTTTCTTTATCGCCGTGGTAATCGAGATGCTCATGGGTCAGGTTGGTAAATACCGCCTGACGAAAACGGATGCCTTCAATCCGATACTGGTCCAGCGCATGCGAGGAAACCTCCATCACCGCGTGGGTCAATCCGTGATCGACCATGTGATGCAGTAAATGCTGTAACTGCACGGCATCCGGAGTGGTATGGGGCGCCGGCATGGTGTGGTCGGCGATTTTATAGACAATCGTTCCGATAAGACCGCTGGGAAAATTATTGCGGTTCAGGATCGTATCGATAACAAACGATATCGTGGTTTTTCCGTTGGTACCGGTGATCCCGGTCAGGCTCAGTTTTTCCGCCGGAAAGCCGTAAAAGGCCGCGGCAATCTTCCCGGTACTGCGCCGCGGATTTTCCACCCCGACAAATACCGCCTCCCGGTAAGCGGCGGATAACGCGGGATCGATACGCCGCCCTTTTTCATAAAAAATCAACCGGCCGCCTTTACTCAGGGCCGTTTCGATAAAATCATGGCCGTCACTGCGGTTGCCGGGGATGGCGATAAAACAATAATCTTTTGAAACGGTACGGGAATCAAGGCTCACTCCCCGAATCTTAAAATCGGTAAATTGGGCGCGGTCCGGAACATTATTAAGCAGGGTCAGCATCTCCTGTGCCGTCATCTTCAATCCCCTCCTTCGCCGGGCCCGGTGGACACAACGGTATTCTCCTGAGGAACATCCATGTATTTAAGGATCTTTTCGGCTATCCGGCCGAACACCGGCGCACTCACCACGCCGCCATAGTATACCGGACGCGGTTCGTCGAAAATGACCGCGATCACAAACCGGGGTTTTTCCACCGGCGCGAAACCGATAAACGAAGCGATGAATTTGCTGTGGGAATAGGTCCCGGAAGGTTCGACTTTCTGCGCTGTCCCGGTTTTTCCGCCGGCGGAATAACCTTTGATCTGAGCGCTCTTGGCGGTTCCTTTATCGACAACCCCTTTTAAAATCGAACGCATTGTCTGAGCGGTTTGCTCGGAAAGGATCCGATGGCGTTCATTATGCTGAAAATCGGTTATGATCTCGCCGTTATTATCGACCACACGCCG